>JBLGCB010000133.1:0-14422 GCA_047617105.1 Phenylobacterium sp.
GGTCATCAGCATCACCAAACGGTCTAAACCAAATGCCAGACCTGCATGTGGTGGCGCACCATATTTCAGTGCTTCGAGCAAGAAGCCAAATTTTTCTTCAGCTTCTTCATCTTCAATACCCAAAATTCTAAACGCCGCCGCTTGCATTTCTTGTTGGTGAATACGCACCGAACCACCGCCCAACTCAACCCCGTTTAAGACCATGTCATAAGCATCAGACAAAGTATCCAGTGGTGCTTTTTCGAGCTCTTCGGCTGTGGCATTTAATGGTGCGGTAAACGGATGGTGTAGGGCGGTTAAGCCATTGCCAGTCTCTTCGAACATTGGGAAGTCAACCACCCAAAGTGGTTTCCAGCCTTCACTGTTCAGTTCTAAATCTTCACCGAGTTTTAAGCGTAATGCGCCTAGTGCTTCACTAACCACGTTAGCGTTATTATCAGAACCAAAGAACAAGATATCACCAGATTCGGCATTCACTGCATCTAGGATGGCTTGCGCCTGTTCAGGGTTTAAGAATTTAACGATAGAAGATTGCAGACCTTCAATGCCTTTGCTGACATCGTTGACTTTGATGAATGGCAGTCCACCAGCGCCATAAATGGCAACGTATTTGGTGTAGTTATCGATGTTTTTGCGTGACAGTTTGCCCGCACCGCCAGGGACTTTAAGCACTGCAACACGGCCTTTTGGTGCGTTGGCTGGGCCTGAGAAGACTTTAAAGTCAATATCTTTAAGGATATCGGCCACGTCCACCAATTCAAGCGGGTTTCTTAAATCAGGTTTATCTGAACCAAACCGTGACATCGCTTCTGAATAAGCCATGGTCGGGAAATCACCCAAATCAACATCCATCAAATCTTGGAACATTTTACGGATCATACCTTCGGTGATACTCATCACGTCTTTGGCCGACATAAATGAGGTTTCGATATCTATCTGGGTAAATTCAGGCTGACGGTCGGCACGTAAATCTTCATCACGGAAGCATTTTACAATTTGATAGTAACGGTCCATACCCGACATCATCAACAATTGCTTAAACAACTGTGGTGATTGTGGCAAAGCAAAGAACTGGCCTTTGTGAGTTCGGCTTGGCACCAAATAATCACGGGCACCTTCAGGGGTGGCTTTGGTCAAGATTGGGGTTTCAATATCTAAAAAGCCTTGGTTTTCAAGATAACTGCGCACAGTGCTAGTCACTTTGGCGCGAAACTTCAAGCGATCGCTCATCACAGGACGACGCAAATCAAGGTAGCGGTATTTGAGGCGTTGTTCTTCGCTGTTGTTTTGATTGAAATCCAATGGCAGTGGCGCAGAACGGTTTAAAATGGTCAAACCTTTGCCGAGAATTTCGATGCCGCCGGTGGTCATATCACGGTTGATTTGGCCTTCAGGTCGAGCACGGACCAGACCTTTGATAGAGATACAAAATTCGTTACGTAGGCTATTGGCCAGTTCAAAACACTCTTCCCGATCTGGGTCGAATACCACCTGAACGATACCCTCACGGTCACGCAGGTCGAGAAAGATCACCCCACCTAAATCTCGACGGCGGTTAACCCAGCCGTGCAGTTCTACTTCTTGATCAATCTTCGCTTCATCTACTTGACCGCAATATAAGCTACGCATGTGATTTCCCGTGTAATTTGTAACGATTCAGCGCACTTATCTTTTGCACCATAACGGCGTTATTTTCGTACTCAAACAGTTGCATATAGCTTATATGCGCCTATTTTCCGTGCGAAAATGCCTTGTTCTGAAGCAAAATCCAATCACGCTGAACCGTTACATGGATTCAATAAAAAATGACGGCTAATTATATAGATTTAGTGGGGGAAGTCGAGCTTGAATTTTTTGTATGAGGTGAGGAACTGGCATTCCTCTGCCGCAATGATAGGGTGCGCATTACGCCAAGCTGTTGAAAAAGTCCCGCTGGCCGTAGGATGGGTAGAGCCTAAGGCGAAACCCATCATAATTTGGCAATAAATGGCGATTTTACGGCAATTTCTGGCACAAATGATGGGTTTCGCTCCGCTCTACCCATCCTACGGCGATTAAATAAACAGCCTCGCCCACCCTACGCCGTGCCCACATCATTTTTATCCTTAGTAAACCGATAGCCATCTTTGCCATCGCCTTTAACCTCATACATCAACGTATCGCCAATTTTAAGTAGTTCTTCGTCGTTACTACCATCTTCAGGATACATCGCAACACCAATACTGGCACCCACATGGGCAGTACAGGCCGAGAGGATATACGGTTCTTTGATCACACTAAGGATTTTTTCACACAAATACACCGCTTCTTCGTGATGATGTAAACCAGTCAGTATAATGACAAATTCATCACCACCACAGCGCGACGCCGTGTCTGATTTTCTAATAGCCAACCGCAACCGTTCTGACAGATGAATCAACAATTCATCACCAATGTCATGGCCATAGGTATCATTAACGGCCTTAAAACCATCAAGGTCGATAAACAACAGCGCGATAAGTTCTTTATGCCTAGCGTGATAAGAAATCGCAGTATCTAAACGATCTTTTAATAACCCCCGATTGGGTAGCCCGGTTAATTCATCATGGGTGGCCATATGCTGCATTTTCTTTTCCATTTCGCGCCTTAAACGCACTTCTGCTTTGAGCTGTCGATTCCAAATCAGCACCACGATAACCACCAATATCGCTGCGCCACCAAACTGGAAGACCTTGACTTTATCAATACCAGATTCAATGGTAATTTCAAACCAGTTTTCGAGAATTTGCTTTTTCTCCTGGGGCGTGATGGTACCAATCACCTTGTTTAAAATACCCACCAACGGTTGCCAATCTAAGCGAATGCCAAAACGTTCTAACGCTGGCTCCATGTCTTCGACCAAACTGAAACCCAAGTCATGGTGTTCACCTTCTTTGAGTTCACGGGCACCAGTGACCATATCTTCAAGAAATGCATCGGCCTTACCTTGTTTCACTGCGGCAAAACCCGATTTGTGGTCTTTAACAATCTGTAACAGGGTTTGGGGAAAATGCTCGTTAAGGTAAGGGATCGCTTCATACCCCTTAGTGACCGCCAAACGCTTGCCCTTAAGCTGAGCGATACTTTTGATCTCGCTATTGGCCGTAGGTAAAATCAGTGCCCAATGAGATGGCCAGTAACCATCGGTGAAAAGGGCGTAATCTTTGCGGGCAATGGTTTTTTCCATGCTGCCAACCATATCCACTTCTTTGTTTTGTAATGCCCGCAGCAATTGTGACCACTGATCAAACAGCACCACTTCAACGGATATTCTTGAACGTTTTTTAATGATCTTAACCAAGTCAGCCGTCACCCCAATAAGCTGGCCGTTGTCATCGGTAAATTCAATCGGTGCCCAATCTTTTAATGCCCCCAAGCGGATCACCGGATGGCGCAATACCCAGTTCTTTTCGACTTTGGTCAATTCCACTTTGCCTTTAAGCTGGGCGAAATACGGGGTATCTGAGTGTTCAATCCAAGCGTTTTCGAGCTCTGCCAACACATTCAACGCCACCCGACCAAACCCCTCTTTTACTTGGCTAATCAGTTCCTTATTATCGGCAGCCACCAACGAATACACTTTACTCTCAAAACTGACATCAGAAACCGCCGAAAAATGGCTTTGCAAATTGTTTTTAATCAAATGTACATTGGTGATCTCTTGCGCCGCCACAAAGCCATCAATTTCCCCTGCCAAAGTGGCCTCTAACATCCGTTCTCTGCGATTAAATAACACCAACTTAGCGCTACCAAAACGTTTCTTTAACGCCTTTTTGGCCGGATTCAATGCCAAAATACCTAACCGAGCATCGCCCAGCGCCGCTTCGCTTAACGCCGCATCCGTTAATGTCGCCTGAAGATCGCCCTCGGCCAACGCCGCGGTCGGATAGTAGATTTTTGAAGTGAACGAATAAATATGATGGGCATGGGCCAACAGATTGGCATTCACCGCATCATCAGCCCAAGCGGCATGAATGTCGGCTTTGCCCTCGATCAAGTTTTGCATTGACAATGACGAGCTATCACTGAGAAAAACAATTTTCTGGCGATTTTTATCCGCCCATTCCCGCCAAATATCGACAAATAAACCAATCGGTTCACCTTTGGCCGATATTGACATATAAGGGGCCATATCAATTGGCATGGCAATCACCAGCGTATCGCTGTCACTGTCGATCCCCAACCAATGCCGCTCAATCAAATTAATCTCTTCAATGGATACCTTGCTTAAACCATTTTGAATTTGCTGATGTAACTTTGGATTATGCAAGTTCACCGCATAGGTTAAATCAAAGGCCTGATCGGTGATTTTTTTATACAACGGAAACATCTGCGACAAGGCATCCACATCCGGATGAGAGGCACTCACCCGACCAAGACCCGCAAAAGCTTTCACCTCACCCTTCAGGGCTGCGCGATATAAATGAGCTGTGGTGGGATATGTTCTGATGTTGACCCCAGGCAAATGTTTTCTTAATGCCTCAATATGACTGGAGCCAGCCACCATCCCCACCACATAAGGCACTAAGTCAGATACCGTATGAACGCTGTTAATCTGCTGATGAATAAAGATATTTGTACGCGCCGACACAATCGCCTGGCCCAGTAAAAAAGCATTGAGCCGAGCACCAGTAATGGCCATACCGGCATGAAAGTCGACTTGGTTACTTTTCAGGTGCTCTACCGAACGGGCCCAAGTATCCAGTTCAAATGATACAGTGTAACCATTTTTTTTTGCCCACAGCTGCCAGATATCGACCATTAACCCCGAGGGTTCTCCATCAGGGGTAGCAAATTGAAAGGGATAGGAATTTTGACTGACCGCAATAACGAAATGGCTTTGACCACTTTTAGTTGGCGTTCTGACGGTATTAGGTGGCTCATCATGCTCTGCACCATAAGCAGGGTTAACAGGCAATAATGAACACAAAACCACAGTAAAGGCTATCAGCACAACAGCCACAGCGGATCGGATAGATAACAAAAACTGACTAAGCCAGAGCGAGATCTGTCCAGTCAAACGATGTTCAAAATACAACTGCCCAGTTATGTTCAAAAGTGGTCCTGATTTAACCATAGTCCTTCCTAGAGATTAGCATTTAGGCTGACGGAAGAAAATAAATAAATCATCAATCAGGCTTAGTTCGACATTAGCGCTACCAAAGACAGTAATAACGAAACACCACGAAACCTCTATGGCCCCAGTGGCACCAATCGAGCCCATATGCTAATCTACCCGCCAGTAAAAACCAATCAATTATAGATGCAACCCCAAATGCCACACCCAACCGACAAAGCGAGCATCATTGCCGCCACCCGCCAGTGGATAAGCACAGTGATCGTTAAGTATAATTTTTGCCCCTTTGCCCGCAAAGAACTCGAAGCTGACACCATTCGCTATGAGGTAGTTGATACCCCCTCATTTAATGAAGTAGTGCAATCGGTCACTGAACAATGCATCTGGTTAGATAATCACCCAGACACCGCCACCACTTTACTGATGTTAGCCAACGGCTTCGACGATTTCGGTGTTTATTTGGATATCGTCGATATGGCGCAAGCTCAGGTGATTGACCCGCAGTATCAAGGTATCTATCAACTGGCCAGTTTTCATCCCGACTATTGTTTCGGTGACAGCGATGAAGACGATGCTGCCAACTACACCAATCGCGCGCCCTATCCGACTATCCATTTAATTCGCGAAGCCGATATTACCCTTGCATTAGAAGATTATCCAGCACCGGAGCAAATTCCACAGAACAACATCGACCTTGCCCGGCGTAAAGGTCAAGCCAAACTCGCCGCTTTGCTGGCTGCTTGTTTGCGTCACTCTTCATCATAGATAACCGGATTTTAATCAATTTAATTTCGCCGATTAATATTATTTAAGCAAAACCAATATAAACCCCTTCACTCAGACAACAGGAAAGAACTATGTGGTACATGATTTATTCAGAAGATATTGAAAACACCCTGCCATTACGACTGCAAACCCGAGATCAGCATTTGGCCAGATTAACCCTGTTGAACGAACAAGGACGTTTACTGGCGGCCGGTCCACTGCCCGCTATCGACAGCGAAAACCCCGGCGAAGCTGGTTTTACTGGTTCACTGCTGATTGCCCAGTTTGATTCTCTAAGCGAAGCACAACAATGGGCCAGTGAAGACCCGTATATGGCCGCTGGTGTTTATAGCAAATCTACCGTTAAACCGTTTAAGAAGGTTTTGCCGTAAAACCGTAGGGTGCGCAATGCGTCAGCCTGTTGATTTAATCGCCGTAGGATGGTGTAGAGCGCAGCGAAACCCATCAATTGACCGTAAAGCAGCAAAAATTCGCCGTATATCGCTAAATTCGATGGGTTTCGCCTTAGACTCTACCCATCCTACCGTCAAACGGGACTTTTTCAACAGTCTGGCGCACCATCAATGTGGCATTATTTAATGATGCTTGGTAAGAGTTCAGCTTAGGTTAAGTATCGACACCTTACTATCAACGGCAATACCTTATCGCCAAGGGCAAAGTAAATAGATATCCAATCACACCAAGATTTGGTTTATACTTTGCCTCGGCGAATGAATAAGTCAATTGGAAATTGTACCTTTATTTTGGTGCGTGTAAACACACCAAACCTTTAACCGGAGTTTTATTATGTATTATCTGGCCAGAGCCATTATCGCAGTATTGATAACTTGCCTGTTACAGCTGCCCATCAGTGGGGTCGCCAATGCCAGGGGGGTCGATAAAAATCAGGCGCTAAATGCCGTCAAACGCAAGTATCCGGGTAAAGTGATTAAAATTACCAACGCCAAAAATCATTACCAAGTCCGTCTATTACAAAAAAATGGCCGGGTAGTCAATGTTAACGTTGACAAAAAAAGTGGAAAAATCGTCAAATCTAGAAAAAGAAAGAATAAAGGAAGATAATGCGCATATTACTGACAGAAGATGATCTTAACCTCGCCGCAAACCTTAAGAAAATGCTCGAAGACAACCACTTTAGTGTCGATGTCTGCCACGACGGTGAAAACGGCCTCTATCAATTGGTTGAATTTCCGTATGACCTCGCCATTATCGACATCGGTCTGCCGAAAAAAGACGGTATATCGGTGATCAGAGAAGCCCGCGCGGCAGGTATTACCATCCCCGTACTCATTCTCACTGCCCGTGACCGCTGGCAAGAAAAAGTCGAAGGACTCGATGCCGGTGCCGATGACTATTTAACCAAACCCTTTCATAACGAAGAATTACTGGCCCGTTGCAACGCACTGATCCGCCGTGCGGTGGGTAAATCTAATCCTGAAATGACTGCCGGGCCGTTAAAAATTAACACTCGTAGCCAGCAAGTCTGGATCAGCGACAAAGCCATCACCCTCACCGCTTATGAATATAAAGTGCTCGAATACCTGATGATGACACCTGAAAAGGTGATCTCAAAAACCGAACTCACCGAACATATCTATGACCAAGATTTTGACTTAGACAGTAATGTGATTGAAGTGTTTGTGTTACGGTTGCGCAAAAAACTCGACCCCAAAGGTGAGCTGGCACCGATAGAAACCCTTAGAGGGCGCGGATATCGTTTTAATCTGACCATTGACTAACGCCTGCACAGAATCGGACTAAAATGAATCTTTCACTAAAAAGTCGTCAAATTCTCATCTTTGTCACCATCATTGTGGTGGTGTTACCGACCTTGTTTCTGTCAATTGAGCAGGCATTTAAAAAATCTCAGGTCAAGGCGCTCGAACAACAACTAGAAGCCAATCTATATGCGGTGATCAGCGAAATCGACCTTGATGCTGAAGAGGTCGACATTTCAAGTGCGGTGTTACCACCACTGTTTAGCCAGGTCGGTTCAGACAGCGAAGCGCTGATTGAACAATATGGCCAAGTGATCTGGCGCTCAGATTCCGCACTCAACACCAAGGTTCAAGCCAGCAGTAAAACCCCTGAACCAGGCCAGCCGTTATTTTATTTTGAAAACCATTACTGGCACCATACCTATGCGTTGTTTTTTGACAACGAATTTGGCACCCGTAATCTGGTGATCCACATTCGCCAACACGAAAGCATTCTCAATGCCCAACTCAACGAATTTCGTCAAACCACCATCCTGTGGTTTATCGGTATTGATACCCTACTGGTATTGGCACTGGCCTTTGGTTTGTGGTCTACACTGGCCCCCATCAACAAACTCGATATTCAGATAAAAAGGGTCGAAAAAGGTTTGTCGCCGGTCATCGATGGCCAATTCCCCAAAGAACTCACCCGAGTCAAAGAAGATATTAACCTGTTAATCAGCCAACAAGAGCGACAAAAAAACCGTTACCGTAGTTCGTTAAGCGATTTAACCCATGCGCTGAAAACCCCGGTGGCCGTGCTAAAATCGTCCTCGGTGGCCGACGATGAAATGGTCACTGAACAACTCGACAGAATGACCAATATTATTGAACACCAATTGCGCAAAGCCTCTTCAGGTGGTGAAGATGTGTGGAAAAAGAAAGTTCAGGTCGCCCCGGTGGTTGAAAAATTGCTATCGGTGATGGCCAAAATTTACCAGCAAAAAGAGATTTTGTTTATTCGCGAACTCGCTGATGACGCTTTTTTTTATGGCGATGAAGCCGATCTGATGGAAATTAGCGGCAACCTTATCGACAACGCCAGCAAAGCCGCCACTTTGCAAGTCAGAGTATCGGCCAAAGCCACTGGCACCAACGGTAAAGCGCTATTATTAACCATCGAAGATGACGGTCCCGGGGTCAAACCCGAACAAAGAGAAAAACTACTTATTCGGGGTCAACGGCTTGACACCTATGAAGATGGTCATGGCGTTGGCCTTGCAATTGTCAACGATTTGGTTAATTCTTACGATGCCGCGCTACAAATCATGGATTCACCTTTGGGTGGGGCCAAATTTGTAGTAGACTTTGCGGCTAAGGAACCATAATTAAATAACATCCGAAAGTGCGCAGGAAAGCGCAAACCATGGTATATACCAGTAAGATGGCCTGTCTATGACTGCAAGGTCACGCGTGGGGCGAAGGGGTAAGAAAGCGAATACTTGCAGCTTTAGCACCCCTGAGATGGAGACAGAATGCCGACAGGGAAACGTGACCACCCTACGGAATTCCATCGTAAATTTTGGGTTTTATTTCTACACCTAACCAAAGAAGCTAAAACAGATTATGCGCAAACGATTATTAATGCCCTTTATCTCTCTCGCCATTCCTGCCTGCTTTATGCTTCTGCCTAGCCTGGCCTTTGCTGCCGATGGTGTCAAACAATGTGCTTCAAGCCGTGACACGGCGATTGACTATCTACGCTGCCTTGACCGCAAAATGAATGCTTTAGAGAGTGATCTGACGTTGTGGGGTAATAGCCATATATTTGCCCTTGAGGCCAAATCCAAAGTCACAGGTCGCAGAGACACCATGCATGTATTTAAAAAGGCGCAAAAAAGTTTCGTCAAATACCGTGAACATAACTGCCGTTGGCAGTATCTGTCGATGATACCCGATACTAGCGCCGGGGCCATTCGTTATAAAGAATGTATGATTGATATGTCTCAGACTCGAGTTGAGTCGCTTAAGCGGTTGTCGAAGTAGGATGGGTGCAACCCATCAAAACCAAGGGCTTCGACAACCTTAATGGGTTTTCGAAATGTCGAACGAACTCTACCTCTGATCCTCTATCATCGCCTTATACACTTGCTCAGGAAACTGCATATGACAATGGTGCCCGCCACTGATTTCACGCACCAGCAAATTAGGATACAAGGGCACAAATAACTGATGGGCTTTACTGCTCAGTTTAAAACCCGTTTGCCCTTCAATCAGCAATACCGGGCATTTAATCTCAGTAATAAAACTTTTCGCTTGCTCGAATGAGAAACGCATCGCCGAATGGCTGCGCAATTTAGGATCTGAACGCCAGCAAAAGCCATCCGCCACTTCTTTAAGACCCCGTTTTAACAGTAACCTAACCAGCGTTGGTGATAAATCTCCAGCGGCCACACGCGCCGATAACGCCGAATCGAACGTCGGATGGGTGGATACACTCTGCTTCGCTATTCGACGACGACTGGTTATGGCCTGACGCAATTGGTCACAGGCGGATTCTTGAGGGGTGGTAATGACACCAATGGCATCAAGCAGCACTAGGCGATTGATTTGCTCAGGCAGCACTGCGGCCACCACAGAGGCTATCATGCCGCCCATTGAATGTCCGAGCAACATCACATCATCCCAACCCATCACGCGAATAAGCTCCGCGACATCATTGATCCATTCAACAAAGTGATAATGGGCATCAACACTACGGTGATCAGATAAACCATGACCCGGAAAATCTACCGCAAATACATGATAATCATCTAACCAGGGTAATAAAGGTTCAAAGCTACCGGCATTGTCGAGCCAGCCATGTAATGCCAATACTACAGGTTTACCTTCCTTGCCATTGCTCCACCCCGCCAGATTCAGGTGAGGTAAGGTAAAACGCAGTTCTTTTTTTATTTCGGCCATATTATTATTTAACCTGAGTTCGGTTTAACAGAGGTCAATCATCTTAAACCCCATGTAAAGTTTTAAATTCAAGAACAGTGCTGCAATTTTCGTCGTAATCAAGGCGAATTTGCGTACGTCATAGCTCGCTATGACTAGCGAATTCAACGCCGAGTATGGCGAAAAGGGCGGTGCTGGGCGGCCTATTGTTAAGCCGAACTCAGGTTATTTAACAGTATTCTTCGGTTTGATAAATTTAAGGGTCATTCGGTCACTTTCACCAATGGCTAAGTATTTCTTCCGCTCCACAGAGCCCATGGCCAACGTCGGCGGTAACGCATAAACGCCTCTGGGATAGTTTTTAGTGTCTTTGCCATTCGCATTAACACCTGAACGACCGACCAATTTATAACCCACCGACTCAATCACACTGATCACATAACTTTCATCGGTGTAACCTTCAACCGCACTCGATGAGATCTCGCTTAATTGATTGGCCTTATGTTCGACAATGCCGAGGATGCCCCCTGCACGAGTGACATCAAAAGCGGCCTGCATCGCATTTTTAAAAGAACCGCTGGTATTCCAAGCGTGAATGCTACGAAACGACAACACCATATCCTGAGAGTTCGGCACCCCTAGCGAAGTATCCACCTGAGGATTAAAAGGCACCTCGAGCACCGAGCCAAAAAACTCTGCTTCGCGGTTGATTCGGGTGCTTAATTTTCGGCCCAACCTAGCGTAATAAGCGGCTTTTTTATCACTGCGATCGGCCGGGGTATTAAAATTGGCAATGCTCAATTGGCCCCGTTGTTTAAGATACGGGGCAAGAATTTCAGTGTACCAGCCTTTGGTTGGCCATATCTCAGTCACGTTCATATCTGGGGTGATACCAAAGAAATCTAAGGTTTGCGCAGGATTACGATACATATTGCGCTGACGATGACTTTCGCTGCGGTAACTGTTCTCACCAATTTTTTTAATGATTTCAATGTTTTTGGCATCCGCCATCGCGACACTAGGCATTAACAATAACCCAGACAGCAACAATAACCCAGACAGCAACAATGATTTTAACGATTTACCCATACTGATTTTTTCCATCACTTTATTTCTCGCCTGCCCTTATTAGAGCTAGATCGTTGTTGTGGTACTTCTGAACGACGTGATGATGTTTGGCTTTGATTGCCAGACTGTTGAGGCCTAACAGGCTTAGAAGGCTGATTTGAGGATTGTGTTGACGGTTGACCCGAGTGATGACCAGAGTGATGGCCAGAATGGTGATAATCTCGATAGCGGCGCTGTCGATAAGGGTCGTGCCTATAATGCCAAGAATGATAAAAGTCGGTATAATAGAACGGCCAGCTAGTGACCATCGCCACTTCAACCGGTTTAATATCTTGCCATAAGTGCACCTGCCCCTGGCTTAGAGTCGGAAACTGATAATTAAAATCACCAATAAACCCGGTCTCAACCTCAGCGACATTGCCTAATGCAGTGATAAGTTTGCCCTCAGTATAAATCAGCGGATCGATAAACCCATCAACATACACCTTGAAACGACCTGTCGACTGCTGACCCACTCTGGGTTTACCAGAACGGTATAAATCAAAATTGACCACTTCAAGGACACTCTGATTTTTCAGGTGACTAACTTTGGCAATTAAACCGCCCCAACGGGCTTGTTGATTAAGATAAGGTGATACTTCTTTATTGATGGCTTGATCAGAATTTAAGTCAGCGTTGACATCAGCATTGGTTGGCAGTATCTGCTCAAACCTGACCAGGTTTTGGCCAGCATCCACTCTTAAGTGTTGTGGCAAGGTGCTGTTGCAGCCAGTCGTTAAAAGCAACAAAACCCCTATGGCGATTAATTTGTTCACTGTCGTGGTTACTCCATTAAAAATGCCTTATGGCTCAGTCACAGGTGGAGGCGTAATCCAATTAAAGGTGCCTGCCACAGTTATCCCAATTTTGTCCTTTCAACCACCGTGTCGATACTCCCTTTGTAGCATACTTTGGCCTTTGGGTTAACCCATTAAGCCAGTACACCCTCAAATTAACCTCAATTTAACATCCATGACCGACCTTTTGTTCAATTGCGCGCCAGTACAGTCTTTTTTGCCTTAAAGTGTTATTCAATGTAACTGTTTAGATTTGATTGTGCTTTCTAACTATCTATTCCATCCTAACCCAATAATTTAATAACTCATCATCGAGGGTTTAAACATCTATGTACGGCAGTAAACTTAATTCGCTCAATAAATCCATCGCTAACGCGACCACTTACGACGAGTTTACCAAGTTCAGTCTCGCCTACGATAAAGCGGCAGGCAACGACAAGTACAAACACAACGATGAGTCCGCCGATTATGACTATGTATTGATCCGTAAACGGCTAGAACGGATTAAACAAGCACGGTTAGGCAACGATGCCAACCAGCTGAAATCTATATTACATGAAGGACTACACGGCAACCTGGGCAATATTGCCAACCCCAGCTTATATCAACACACCCGATTTGGCACCAAAGCGCTAATCAATGATTTTCTCAATGAAGTATGTACTGCCCTTGAGCTGATTTATAAAGCGACACCAGCAGATATCAGTTTTGTTGACAAGCTGGCATTTTTTGAAAATACCAGCCACGCCTATGGCCAAAGCTGCCTGATGTTAAGTGGTGGGGCCGGATTAGGTTTTTTTCATTGTGGTGTGGTCAAAGCATTATTAAACGCCAATTTACTGCCAAATGTGATCTCAGGTGCCAGTGCTGGGGCAATCATCACCGCGATGATCGGCACTCGCTCTAATGAAGAATTAAAAACATTGCTCAGTGCCGAAACCATTTATCATTACTTTAAAAAATGGGGCGAATTCAAAGGCATTAACGAAGCGTCGTTGCTTGACAGCACCAACCTTGAAAATGCGCTGATCGAACTGTTCGACCTCACCACCTTTGAAGAGGCATGGCTCAAAACCGGCCGCGATATCAACATTACCGTTTCGCCAGCCGACTTGCATCAGCATTCCAGAATGCTCAATAATAAAACCTCGCCTAACGCCATCATCACCCAAGCGGTCAGGGCTTCTTGTGCAATTCCTTATCTGTTTGAACCCATTGGGCTTAAAGCCAAGAATGCCAAGGGAGACGTTGTTCCCTATGTGCCAAACCGTAAGTTTGCCGATGGTTCAATTATGGCCGATATGCCGATTGACCGATTATCACGTCTATACAGTGTCAATCACAGCATTGTCAGTCAAACCAACCCGCTGGCGGTGCCGTTCTTATCTCGTAGTCGCGAGAAAAAAACGGGTTTATTATCGATGACCACACGACATATTGCCAAGTTGGCCAAAGAAACCAGCATTTTTGCCTTTGATGTCGTAGAACAGGCCATGCCCAGCCAAACCGGAAAACTTGGTATTCACAAGGCCAAATCGATTATTGAGCAGCAATATGTCGGCGACATAAACATTCTGCCGCCCCGAGACATCACCAATCTGCGTCATATATTATCAAACCCGACGGTCGCCAGTATCAACTCTTTAATTGACAGTGCCGAGCGTGCCACTTGGCCGCAATTGGAGATGATCAACAACACCACTAAAATTAGCCGCACATTTCAACATTATTTGCATTTGTTAAGAATTGAAGAGACCCAAAGGTTGATGGGTTAATCGCCGACATAGTTAACTATAAGCACGAATAATGCCCTTTTTCGCCAAGGTTTGAATCACTTCGGTGGCACCATGGGTGATCTGCTGCTCTTCAAACTGCGGTAACTGCGTCACCAATGCTTCAACCAAGGTATCAAACGGTGTCCCCGGGTTATCAGCCAACAACTGTAATAACAACGCCGTCACCCCATTGATCAACATAAACTGCACCTCTTCTTCTTC
>JBLGCB010000134.1:0-14399 GCA_047617105.1 Phenylobacterium sp.
GTGATCACACCCATTGATTATGACCAACACAATGAATTTACCCCTATTGTTGTGGCATTGGATGAAATTCATCAACAAGTCAGCACTTACCTTGAGCAAATAAGGACCTCCGGACAGAAAATAGAACGACTTAATAGCAATCTTGAACAGCAGGTGGCCGACAGAACCCGCCAACTGCAAAGCAAAACCAGTGAAGCACTTGGGGCACTGGAACAGCTGAAAATAACCCAACAACAATTAATTGATAACGAAAAACACGCCGCCCTTGGACGTTTGGTGGCGGGCGTCGCCCATGAAATCAACACGCCACTGGGGATCAGCGTCACCGCCGCTTCTTGTGTCGATAAAGCGTTAACCGAAGCGTTTGAAGGTATGCTCAGCGGACAATTCAAACGCAGCCAACTGAGACAAAAATATGTTTCCATCACTGAGGGCTGCAAAATTCTCAATGACAACTTGCAACGCGCCTCTGAATTGGTGGTCAGCTTCAAATTGGTGGCGGTTGATCAAGAAGCGCAAGACTGTCGCCTGCTCAAGCTGCACAATTACATTGATGATGTGACTCGCTCACTGGGGCCCAAAATAAAAAGAACCAGCCATGAAGTCAAACTGCGCGGAGATGCCGATATTGAAATATACACTCAGCCCGGCGCGCTGGCGCAAATATTAACTAACCTAATTGACAATGCTCTACTCCATGGACTGTCTGACCGACAAAATGGGGTGATTGATATCATGACCCAGCGACTCAAAGATGATATTGAAATCAGATTAACAGACAACGGCAAAGGAATGACTGAAGAAGTGCAGACTTGTATCTTTGACCCATTCTTTACCACCAGCAGAAGCACCGGTGGCAGTGGTCTGGGATTACATGTGGTTTATAACCTCGTGACCCAAACCCTGCTTGGCAGCATCAACTGTCAGAGCATGGCCGGCGAAGGCACCACATTTACCATCGTATTGCCGTCTTCACTGTAGGATGTAGGATGTGGGATGTGGGATGTGGGAACGGCGTCCCGCCGTGAAGAGGGTCAGGTATAATGCCACTTCAAATCTAAGCATAAGTACCTCGAATCTATAGGATATTACCTGCCCCTTCGCGGCACAGAGGCTCCGCTGTGGCCGCTCCTACAAAACAGCCAAACAAAACCCCACTTCCAGCCCTCCACCATCACGATTACGAAAAAAATGAATAATGGCCCACACCCCAACCAAGGTGACCTCATTCACCAGCAAGGGCAATAATCCCTGATTTAAGCCAAATTTTTGCAACAAATGATGTGCTGCGGTTTGTATTGCCAATAGCAGCAACACCCATAGCGGCAGTTTGCGCAGCATTAATAATTTCATTACGACAAATCCAACTTATCCATTCGCCGATACAACGACTGACGACTCAATCCCAACGCTTTGGCTGCAACGGCAATCACCCCATCGGCTGTGGCCAGCGCTTGTTCGATTTGGGCAATCGTCGGTTCCCTCGGGCCAAGCTGGCGGCTGCGGTCGATTTCGATGCCAAGGTTCACCGCTTTAATCTTAACCCCCTGACACAATAACATTGCTCGCTTGAGGGTGTTTTCGAGTTGGCGCACATTACCCGGCCAGTGATACTGTTTTAATTTACGTTTGGCGCAGGGTGCCAAACTATAATCTTGATCGAGGAATAATCTCGCCAACGGCAAAATATCTTCTTTGCGTTCTTCAAGCGGCGGCAATTTTAATTCAATCACGTTGAGTCGATAATACAAATCTTCTCGAAAGGTACCGTCGATAATGGCCTGGGCCAAATCCACATTGGTGGCACTAATTAAACGCACCGTCACTTTTTGGGTCTCAGTGCTGCCAAGGCGTTCAAACTCGCCAGTTTGCAATACCCGCAACAGTTTGCGCTGGCCTTCCATCGACAAATTACCAATCTCATCCAAAAACAGGGTGCCACCATCTGCCGCTTCAAAGCGACCAATGCGTTGTTTGGTCGCCCCGGTAAAAGCCCCCGCTTCAGCACCAAATAATTCTGCTTCAATCAGGTTATCAGGCAAAGCGCCAACGTTAACTTTAACAAAAGCGGCGGTTCTACAGCTGGAATTGGCCTGCACCACTTCGGCAATTTTTTCTTTGCCTGCACCGTTAGGGCCGGTGATCAGGATTGGCACATCGGCATGGGCCACCTGAGTCGCCATCTCCAATACCTGCAACATTTCGGCGCTATCAAAGCAGGTGCCGCATAAATCATACTTTTGTTCCAGTTCAAGTCGTTTTTTCGACTGCTTTTGACTGAAAGTATCCTGGCTACGTTGCAACTGATGGAGTCTAATCAGATTATTGACGCTGAGCAGCAGCTTTTGATCATCCCAGGGTTTGCCGAGATAATCCGCCGCTCCAGCTTTGACCAAATCAACCGCTGTAGATAAGTCGGTCCAGCCAGTCAGCAAAATGACAGGCATAACGGGATAACTTTCTCTAATACGATGAAACAGCGCAATGCCCTCTTCTCCCGAAGTGGTGTCACTGACATAATTCATATCCTGAATCACCAAATCAAACTCTTCCTCAGCCAACAATACCAGTGCTTCGGCGGGTGATGTGGCAGTGGCCGAATCCAAGTCGTTGACGGTAAACAACACCGACAAAGATTTCAACACATCAGGGTTGTCATCAATGATTAAAATTTTCGCGTTCATTTATTTCCTTTATTCTTTGCCATCGATGATTTAAAAATCAGAGGTTTATCCCAGGCGCAATTTTTGCTGCACGTCTGGCGGGTAACCAGCAGGCTAACAGCTTGATGGCCCAAATCGCAACGATTAATACCACCAGTGGCAGTAACGCAATACTACTTTGGCCAGCAGACTGCTCAGCCATAATATAGTGCAGCAGCACCATCAATACCACACCTAAGGCCAATCCCAGCGCCGTTAACAAGCTGATTTCGAGCCTAAAAAACTGCACAATCTGTTTTTTGCTGCCACCCAGTGCGCGCCGGATGCCGATTTGCTTTTTACGCTGATTGACCGAGAAGGTGATCAAACCAGTAATGCCCAATCCGGTGATCACTATCGCCACCGAGACACTGCGACACTGCGACACTGCGACACTCAAGGTGGCAGCAGTGGCGAAACCTCTGACGAGATTTTTTTTCAATCGATTGGCAGGTTTAACCTGCACATCTTGAACTGAGGTATCTTTAATCATGGCTCTTAACACCCTATCATTTAGCAGCTTGGTTATCACTGCTATAGCGTGACTATTATAGCGTTATCAATGACCGTGCCAGAATGTAGCTTGTTGTTTTTACAGGGGAAATATTTTTGACGTTGAGGATTTTAAGCGAACGGACACGTTGCGGACAGCGGTGGACACGAGAGGAGTTTATCGTAGGGCTGGTCTTAAGTCGGCATTAATGGTGCGCATTGCGCACCCTACATCAAGCCGCAAAAGCCACCTGATTGCGACCATTTTCCTTGGCTTCATAAAGATGTTCATCAGCCCTGATCACCAGTTTGCCTGGCGAACTGCCTTTAACAGGAAATAACGTCGCCATGCCAATGCTGATGGTCACATGTTTTGCGACGCTACTGTAACCATGCACAATGGCGGCCACTTCAACCGCTTTGCGGATTTTCTCACCAATCGTCAAGCCACCTTGGGCGTCGGTATCAGGCAAAATACAGACAAATTCTTCAGGGCCATAACGGGCAACAAAGTCAGCCGAGCGGTTCATGCTACTGCTAATAGCTTGGGCAACATGGTGCAAACATCTATCACCCGCGCAATGGCCATAGTTGTCATTATAAGCTTTGAAGTGATCGATGTCGGCCAGCAACAAGGTCAGTGATTTACCTGAACGGCTGGCTCGCTCCCATTCACGAATGAGCGATTCATCGAAATGACGGCGGTTGGCGATACCAGTCAGAGGATCCGTCAGCGCCATACTGGCCAGTAGGTCACGATGGCGTTTAAGCTCTAGATGATTACGGACCCGAGTGCGAATAATGCCAAAGCTAAACGGCCTAGTCCAGTAGTCCACAGCGCCCATCTGTAAACCTACCTGCTCGTCAGCTTCCTGATCGATACAGGTCAAAAAGATGGTCGGAATATCATGGGTCAACTGGTCATTCTTCAACTGCTCAAAGACCTTGTAACCCGCCATATCGGGCAAGAGCACATCCAGTATGACAAGATCTGGCACTTCACGTTTAACAATCTCAATCGCTTTATGGCCATTGTTTGCAAACAATACCCGGTAATCTTGCGATAAAGCAGAACATAAGCTTTTGAGGCTCACCGGGTCGCCATCGGCCACCAAGATGGTTGCTTGTTCTTTCATCTTTATTCTCCAACATCAAATCATTGTTACATTATTGTTACTTATTGTTCAGCATCAGCAAAACTGCCCAGACAACTGGCAGCACCCTCGAAATCCATCGCGTCAATGCGCCGTGCGGTTCTCGACAAAGTGACGGGTAATGCTTGGTTGTCATACAAGTGACGAATTTTGTTAAACACTTTGGTGGCCTTAAAATCGCTTTGCTCAAGCAGCTTTTTCAATTCAACCACTAACGCCCGCAACGCCTGTTCATCTGGGGCAACAGCAACAGCGGGCAATTCTGAACCTAGTGTTGTGGATATTTCTGAACGCTTTTCTAACAATGGGGCTGTAGGAGTATCTAATGATGAAATAGAGTTTAACACCTGTTCCAAAGCGACCTCAACTTGGTTGAGTAAAGCACTCGTTTGGGCCTCATCAGCGTCGTCAATACCAGTTTCTAAATCAGCGGCTGCCAAAGCGACTTTACTGGCTGAGATGGTCACAGCAGTACCTCGCAAAGCATGGGCAGCACGAGCGACAGCGGTTTTATTACCGTTGGCCAATGCAGTTCGAATATCGTTTAACCGTTGCACACCCCATGACGGAAATCCCGCCAAAATATGATAAAACAACACCGGATCACCATCGGTTCGGGCGATCCCCGCTTTAACATCAATCCCCGCTAGGGTTTCTGGCCACAGCCCTTTGCTGGCCGTTATCTTCTGACTGGCTTGGGCTTTACCCTGATTGACCCTCTTATTTAAACTTTGATTGCTGGCAGAACGGTTCGATTGTTCAAGATGAGGTTTGCTGTCAGGTGCCAGCGTCGATAAATCAATAACCGGGTTCATCGGGGAGCGGATTTGATGACTCATACTGGCCAAAAAGTCGCTCTTGGTTTGATTGGCGCAAACCACCCGCGCTCTTGCCTCCTTCAGTTCCTTGGTACGCTCATGCATCTGTTTTTTTAGACTCTGATTGGTCAGTAATAAAGTCTGTTGCGTTTGTTTTTCATCAGCCATTCTCTCCCGGCGCATTTGGGCCACCTGATCAACCAGCGCAAATGCGAGCATAATGGTTGTAAGCAACATCCCGCTGTGCAAAAACCATTGCGTCAGTTCTGTCGGCGGCACTAAGCCAGACAGTCGCATCACACTAAGGATAATCGCCACCGACCAGATGCTCCATGCAACCACAAACCAACGAGCTTCAATTTGGCCTCTTTTATAGGCTAACATCCCCAGTAACGGCAATGTGGCAAAACCAATATATAACAATAACAGCGCATTGAACATCAATGTTCGCTGACTGAACATATACAACAATCCAGTCAAAACGGCAGCTATCATCAATCCCTTTAATATCCGCGCTTCCACCACTTTAGTGTGTAAGAAGGTCCGCGAGAACTGCGCTGCCAGCGCTAGGGTGCAACAAGAAAACAGCACCGAAGACGCATCTATGACCAGTGCTGAACTGCTCCATAAATAACGATGGCCAATACCAACATTGGTGAGGAAAACCAGCACTGCGGCCAAAATCGTGAATACAGCCCAAATAGAAGCCCTTTTGCGCGCCCTATGATAAATCACTAGGTTATAGAGGATTAACAAGGCCGCAACCGCCAATAAAAACCCATAAAATAAAAACGTAACCAGCTTATGGGCATAATATTGCTCTGCACTCCATGCCTTCATGGTCACATCCATCAAGCCCTCTTTGGCATAAGAGAATCGTAAATACAATCGTTGCCGAGTTTGCGCGGCAACTTGCAGCTCAAAAACATAAGTGCCACTGCCCATGATTCTGCTATCAAGCGGGCGGCGGTCACCAGAGCGTATCACTTGGCTATTGCCATCTGGATTGAGTCGATACAAGTCAATAAAATCCATATGCGGATGCAGAGTTTCTAAATAGAAGGTTTTTGAGGCTGAATCAGGGTTGATGACATCCAACACCAGCCACCAGGCAGAACTGGTCATGCCAATAATGGTGTTATTGTCCACAGGTGGCTGAAAGTCTCCTTGGCGTTGCAACTGCTGAACATCTTCCAAGGTCAGATGGCGATCTGAATTTTCCAGCACCCGCACATACGGGGCAAGGTAAATACCCGGTAAATCGGTGCACAATTCAAGCGTCTTTGAGGCGACAGCAGCCCCGCTGAACAGTGAAATAACTATCATAAAAATTAAGGCCATGTTGCCAACCCAAAATATCAATCTTGATACAGATTACTGCCACCCTTTGTTATAACCCGCTTCAGGCAGGTTATAAAATGAGCATAGGCTTTTTAGGTTTAAAAAGGTATTACGCGTTATTACATTGACCTGTAAATCTAGAATAGGCGTTAACACTAACAGATAGGACTAATACAGATAACGCAGCCGGATCCAAATATTACTGTTATCTTGGTGTTGGCTAAAAAAGTGATATTGGTCATTACCGCCAAACAGATTGGCACCTGCCGACAAAACCCGGTGATCATCCTTACGGTAACTCATTGATGGTCTGAGGTAGCTGTCGTGGTCGGTGGGCGAGTAAAAAGCAAACAACGAATACACCAGCTTTTGCCCCATGGCAGCATAACGCAATCGCAGCGTCAGTAGCTGGCGGTACTCGCTTTGAATGGGGCGTTGAAAGTCGCTTTGAAGGCTAGCCAATGGAGCCTCATGATTTTTGTTTTTCTCGACATAATATTGACCGCCAACGGTAAAGTTTTTTACCACTTCCCGCTCATAACCGAGCAATAGCCGCTGCTGAGAATTGGCGATAAATGGATTATGGCCTTGGCTATCTTCTGTACTGTTATAAGCCGCCACTTCGGCATTAAACAAGCCTGAAGCCCATGGCAAACGCACGCTGGCCCCCCAACTATTAAGCTCGGGAAAATATCGCCGCCCCTCGTTTTCGCGTTCACCTTCAGGGGTATTCCAAAAACCATGGTAGCCATATAACGCATACTCAACCCCCTCAACCGAGGTCGCCAACCGCATTGACCACTGGCTATTATCGGTTTGCTCGACCTTAAAATCATCACCCGGTGCGACCAACTGCTGTGCCTGGGGCGAATAAAATGAAAACCGCTCACCGGTAAGATAATAATCAGGCTTAAACTGAGGTGTCCATGCCAAATCCACGGTGAAATCGTTGAGGTAATAGGTTAGGCGAACACTGTCTGACGGGGCTTTGAGGTATTCATCATCACGGCCAGAAAAAAATGATTGCCAGTCTTTGGCAAACATATCGTTTAAAAACAGATAATCACCAGTCCCCCAGCTGAGCACCTGACGACCGATTTTAATGTCAACATTATCCACCGGGCTGAAGGCGATATTCAGCGCACGTGTTTGCCATAAAGAACGCGATAACACCGCATCAAAAAGCCAATCGCCTTTGGCGCTAAACTCAAAATCGTCATGGCTGTAATCAACCGCTAACCGACCTCGTAACTCCTTAAGCGACGATGAAGATTCGACGATATTGGCTGGTAAAAAATGGCCAAAAGCCGCTTCAACAAAACCCGTGGTTTGCCAAGGCGAACTGACTGTTGGTATTTGCGTCCAGTCATCACCCCAATCATCGTCGGCCTTAGCCTTAGCGGTAAAGAGGGTGAAGAGGGTGAAGACCACCAATATACCATCCAACCAAGCCTTTTTAAACTTAGCCTGAGTAAACCGGGCCATTACTTCATCCACGCTTTGGGTGGGGTGCGCAAACTGCGCTGTGAAAAAATACTCTGGGGCAAACCACGATTATATTTGACCTTGCGAAACTGCATTTCGGTATAACTGTTGTCTGAAAACTGCACCATTTTGGCATGTAACACCGTGGTGATACCGTCTATTTGCCGAGTTTTCAAGGTAGTCAACTGACGGGTTTTTTCGCCTTTTTTATTGTAATAGGTCACTTGGTCCGGCAAAAAAGTGGTTTTATCAATCTTGCTGATATAGTGATCAAACACCACACTAAGCGGATTTTTAGGGGTTGCCTTTAAGGTATAAAATTGGCCATCGGTATTGAGCAAGGTAAAGTTATCTTCGTTGGGGTTGCGGCCAGAAACGTCCTCATAGAAAAAATGACTGCCGACAAATGAAGTTCGTTTATCCCCTGCTGAAATTCGTTTTACCAAATCCAGCGCGGGTAAATATAACCAGCGATCATCATCACTGGCGACTTTTTTCGCTACTCTAAACACCGTGCCTTTGACATCGCTAGGGCGGGAGAAAAACACCAGTATATCCTGATCGCCTTGGTCCTGGTCCTGGTCTTGCTCTTGGTATTGGCGGTCTTTGCGTAAAATCGTAAACTGACGTACTTGGGTATTACCCTGCGCATCAACAATTTTCAATCTGGCCTCGGCGGTGCCATCATCAGCGGCATAATAAGCGGCTAAATTGGCCCGTTTAACGATTTCGTTAACATCAGTGAGGGTTTTGCCGTTGGCAGCACAAGCCGCCACGCTTAACCCCCAACAAAGCCATAAAAACACCACATGTTTCATTTGAACCTCCTGCTTTTGTTGGTTAGCTTGGTTGGATTAGCTCGGAAAAATGTCAGTAAAGTCGGCAGCAATACTAGGGTCACCAGTGCTGAGGTCGCCATAATGGTCGCGAGAAAAAAGCCAACCGTCACATACGGCACTAACGGTGACAATAACAGCGGAGTAAAACCCACCGCAATCACAATCGCGTTACGACTGATCGCTCGACTGGGTTCTTGAAACATCGCAGTTAACGCCAATGACAAACTGCCGCTTTGTTGTTCTAATTCACGCACCCGCTGTAAAAAATGAATAGCAAAATCAATCGACAACCCTAACGTCAGCGCTGACAACACCGCTATCGGCATATCGTAAGCCTTGCCTGCCCAGCCTATCAGCCCATAAATCAGGCTGATGGTCATGGTCAACGGTAACATCGCCAAAATGCCGTATTTGACTGAACGAAACAATAACACCATCATTAAAAACACCACCACAAACGACGACATTAGGCTATTTACCATGCCGCTGACCATGGCATCTTGCCATACAGTATTGAGGTAAGATTTACCCGCCCATCGGGTGTTAATAGCAATGGGTGGCGGATTTTGCGCAATATAATGCTCGACCCAATTAACCACTTTAGTGGTATGCTGATTGTCACCACTAGTTAATTGTAACCACAATAAACTTTTGCTGCTGTCTTTGCTGACAAAATGCCATAAGTCTTGAGGCCGATGTGAAGATTGATATTGCAACAAAGTTTGCGCCACCCCATTGTTGGTGTCTGCGATAACAAAATCCTTTGCTTCACCTGAATGCAATTCACGATTGACCGTGCGCACAATATCTACCAAACCATTGGCTTTGCCGACCAATCCAGTGGCGACCAATTGTTGTTGTAAATCGGCCATCCAGTTAAGCAAACTCGGTTGCATAAAAATTTGTTTGGCCATCAACTGGGCTCTAACGATATCATACAGTTCGCTTGAAAAAGTGTCATCGGAGGCCGCAAAACTCAAATCATCCAGCAATATCAGCAATGGCGGGGTAAAGAAATCTGTGCGCTGCTGTTGCTGGTGGTGCTGTTGCTGGTGGTGCTGTTGCTGATAGCGATTGATGTATGACTCAAGTTCATCAGCGCTAAACCCAGCCGCTTTTGCCGCAGCAAAGCGAGTTAAAAAATGTTCAGTGGTTTTATTGTCCTGCTCACTTTTACCTTCAAATACCAACCAGGCGTCATAGGTGCCGGCAAAATGTTGATTCAGCACTTTGTCGGCAATACGAATTTGATGGTCGGCCTTAAACCAGTTCACCGGATTATCATTGATTTCGATACGGGTAATGCCCTGCAAACTTAAACCAAACACCGCGATAAAAACCACTAAAATCAACCGCACCCTGGTTTTGCTATTAGCACTGACAAAAGCGCCAAGTTTTTTCAGCAAACCACTCAATAATCCATTTTGTGCCATCCGTTGAGTCGCCACTTGCAGTTTTACCCGTGTTTTGGCATTCAACCTGGCGATATAAGCCGGAATAAAAGTGATGGTCAGCACAAACGCCAGCAAAATGCCGCTGCCGATAAAAAAGCCAAATACTCTGACTGGCGGAATAGGCGTCAGCATCAGGGCATAAAAACCCACCGCCGACGTCACTGAGGTATATAACATGGGCGTGAACAAATGGCCCATCACCGATTTCACCACGATTTTTGGATCATCATCCGCGTTAAACCTATCAGCAAATTCCGACAGAATATGCACCGAGTCCACCACTGCAATAGGCATCAGAAAAATCGCGATCATCGATGACATGATATGTACGGTGAAGCCACTGCCGATAAGCGCGCCCATAATGATGATCACCGTCGCCATGGCAACAATCATGGGGGCAATAATCAACGCCAGATTGCGAAAGAAAAACCATAACAGGATAAAAATGGCCAAACCCGCCAGCGGCGCGGCAATGCCCATTTGCACAAACATTTCATAGCCAAATTGGTCTTCGGCGATGGGTAAACCGGTAATGTGATAGTCTAGGCTCGGGTCAAGTTGTGCGGTTATCTGGCGGATTTGCTCGGCGATGGCATAACTTTGATCTTTTGATTGAATGGGCACATAAATGGCGATGGCTTGGCCATCACCAGATACCAGAGTATTGTCGAGCATCGGCAGTCGTTTTACCGCCTGTTCTAGCGCCAAACTGCCCTGCACGCTGTTAGGTGGCTGTTGCATCAACCAGTCAAAACGAATGCTGCCATCATCTTGTTGGCTAATATTGTCGACCACACTAAGCGACAACACATCGGCTTTAATCACCCCGTCGATATCTAGAATTTGCGCCGACAATGTTGCAATTGCTCCAAGCGACTGCGGGGTAAAAATACTGCCTCTGGCGACGGCACCAACGACAATCATATCGTGCATGACAAAATCTTGCTTCACCTGATTGTGAAATAACCGCGCCGGATTGTCTGCGTTAAGCATATTTTCAGGGTCAGTATCGATTTGCAGCATCGGCAACATCGCCACACTAGCCAACACCATCAGCAACACAGCTGCATAGATGACTTTGGGTTTATCAACAACATAACGAAGGATCGCACGGTAATTCATTGCTTTGCCTTATATTAGTAAAACGTAATATAGTGGTATAGTAGCATTATCTAATGTAGAATCAACTAATATTATATTATTGGCATCCAGAGTTTAGGATTAAGTAAGGGATTAAGTAGATGCAAACCAACACACTCGATATTGTACAAATGCAGGCTCAGGCCAGCAAAGCCGCTGACTTACTCAAAGCGATGAGCAATGAACACCGACTGTTAATTTTATGTCATTTGGGCCAACAGGAAATGTCGGTCGGGCAATTAAATGCTTGTATTAACCTTAGCCAATCGAGTTTATCTCAGCATTTGGCGAGGTTACGCAAAGACGGCTTGGTCAATACCCGGCGCGAATCACAGACCATTTATTACAGCATCGCTGATGAGGTGGTGATGAAGTTGATCACCTTGTTACATGAGGAGTATTGTCAGCGTGGTTAGCCATCACAGCAGTTATCACCTTGCTGAATTGGCGGGCACTTAACACTGCCATAAGAACAAAACACACAACAATCGCCCTTGAGCGGTTTAAGAAGCTGGTGGCAGCCCTTACATTCATAAAAATATTGGCAAGCATCTGTGGGCATTTGCTCTTGTTCTTGCCTGGCGCACAGTGGGCAAGTGAGGGTTGACGTCAATAGTATGGTCATGGCATATCTCTGTCTATTAGAAAGGCCTGTCTTTGACTGCTAGGTCACGCGTGGGCAAAAAAACGTGCTCACCCTACGGCATTTCATCGAAAATTTAGGGTTTTATTAAATTTTCATTCCTTATAGCAACCCAGACGCTAAAAAGTCCGTTGTATATTAATGCCCTTTAGCTTAGTCTACTAGGCCCAATTCGCACACAAAAAGGCAATCAAATTGGCCATTGAACACAGTGATTTATTGACGGTATTAACTGAATTAAACTGCCGCTCTAATTTCAAAATCCATAAAATAACCGAATATATGCTACCAGAGCTAAAAGAACCTTTTTATTTGCAGCATGAAGGTCGTTATCCACAAATTATAATTCGCCCAGCCTTTGAAGTGTTCTTAGCAGAGTTTAGCGCCCTAAAAGGCGTGAATGCCAAAGAAGGTTATTATCACAACGCCCAAATGACTCGCCTTCCTACCCGAAAACACAAGCTTCAAAGTGATGTACATTATGGTTTGGCCTTTTCTTTTGATGGTGCCAAAGCGGTAAAGGCTTTTATTAATAAGCTGGTCACCATTGTAAAACCTTAAAATCTCAAACCTTAGAACCAGATACAGTCCCACTTAATCGGCTTAAGCACCAGCTTATAGCCCTTTGGGCTTGTATTTCCTAAGCGACTTTCATTTTACATTTTGAGCAACATTTGTTTTATTGAAAAACCGAATAACAATTGTTTTCGTTCCCTTTCTAATTTACCGTTATTATTTCAACGTATTTTTTTTACGGCAAAGTTTTCACTTTGTGTTATAGTCCCAAGTAAGCTAAATATAAATCCTCAGGACGACAATGCTAACCAAATTTGAAGTGACCAATTTCAAAAACTTTGAAAAAACGTTTACCTTTGATTTTACCAATACCAAGCAATATGCCTTTAACGCCGAATGTGTTAACCAAGGCATTGTTAATAAAGCATTGATTTATGGGCCAAATGGTGTAGGTAAATCAAACCTTGGTTTTGCCTTGTTTGATCTGGTTGGCCATCTCACCAGCAACAACCTTCATCCTGACAATTATAAGCATTATTTAAACGCCATCAGTCAAGACACATTGGCCGAGTTTACTTATGAATTTAAGTTTGACCAACACACCGTAGAATACCGATATGGCAAATCAAGTAAAAGGGCTTTGATTTTCGAAAAACTCATTATAGATTCAAAAGAGTATATCTCTATAGACAGAAGAAACAGCCCTGTAGCTGATATCAACTTTGATGGCACGCAAAGCCTGCAAAAGGACCTTGGTGATGCCCAAATATCCGTTATATCCTATATTAGAAATAACGCCGTATTAGCGACAAACGATATAAACCGTTGTTTTTCTCAATTTATACAATTCGTCAACGGTATGTTGTTTTTTCGCTCTCTGCAAGACAACAGTTATATTGGATATAAGGAAGAATACGATGATGCTCTGGCATACATTCTTGACAAAGGTAGCCTTGAAGGCTTTCAAAGTTTTTTGAACGAAGCTGGCATAAAGTGTCAATTAAGCACAATAGAGGATGAAAACGGCGTCAAAATAAGGTTTGTTATTGGCAAAAAGCACTATCCTTTTTATGAAATCGCTTCAACAGGCACCAAGTCATTAACACTATTTTACGCTTGGTATCAAAGATTAAGGGATACATCAAATTACTCTTTTGTTTTTATCGATGAATTTGATGCCTTCTACCATCATTCATTATCGACCATGATCATCGAAAAATTAAGAGACGTTCAAGCTCAGTTGGTATTAACTACCCACAATACTTCTATTATGAGCAACGACCTATTACGGCCTGATTGTTACTTTTTAATGAACGAACAACAGATAAACTCGCTGGCCAATCGTACCAGAAAAGAACTCAGATTTGCCCATAACATCGAAAAGATGTACAAAGCAGGTACTTTCGGTGTCTAATATCATTTTTTATTAACACTACTAGCAATTAACTCTCGCAACCAGCGATGCCCCGGGTCTTGATCAAAATGTTGATGCCACAGCAAAACATAAGCCCCAGGTTCGAGCTTAACCGGCACTTCAAGACTGCGCAGATGAAAAAAACCAGCCATTTTGGCAGCATGTCTGGCGGGTGCGCACAAAATCAAATCGCTTTGCTCACACAAACTCATGGCACTATGAAAATCTGGCATATTCACCGCAATATCACGATGATGGTTTTCTATCGCCAATACATCATCCAATAACCAATGTTCCAAGCCGCCAAAAGTGACCTGTAAATGGCGGTATTGTAAAAACGTGGCCAAGTTCCACGGCTGCTTTAATGCCGGATGATCTTGGCGTAACAAGCAAACAGGATG
>JBLGCB010000135.1:0-14216 GCA_047617105.1 Phenylobacterium sp.
GGTCAAAGGCGTAGCACTCGTTATTGCCTCGTTGAAAAAGAAATTATCCCAGCAAGTGGCGAGCCATATGATGGTCTTTTAGCTACACCAGCGCCTAGTCTTATAAAAGAATCTATAAATAGCGCCATCAGTTATGTCAAAAAACCGATATTTGAACGTATACCCGCCAGTTATGATTTTGATTGGTTTGATGCCTATCAGCCCAACGAAACCTTTTATCTCACCGAAGCGCAACGAACCCAACTGCAACAGGCGGGCCACAGAAATCAACCACCTGAACCTGCTGGCACCTACGCGAGAAAAATCTACAACCGTCTTTTGATTGACCTATCTTATAACTCCTCACGTTTAGAAGGTAATACCTATTCATTGATTGAAACGCAAAAACTGTTGTCTGAAGGGGTCAGTGTCGAAGGTAAGCTTGATGCAGAAACGGTGATGATCCTCAATCATAAAGAAGCGATTCGTTATTTGGTTGACCATAGTACTCACTTAAAACCCGGTTTTACTGAAGTATGTACGTTACATTACCTGCTGTCTGATGGGCTGGTGTTGAATCAGTATGCTGGCAAAGTGCGTGATCAGGCGGTGAGAATTGGCGGCTCGGTTTTTATTCCGCTGGAAGGTCAGCCAATATTAGAAGCGCAGCTGAATAAGGTTTGTGAAAAAGCTTGCCAGATTATCAATCCGTATGAGCAAAGTTTGTTTTTGTTGATTCATATTGCTTATTTGCAGGCGTTTATTGATGTTAACAAAAGAACCTCCCGGCTCAGCGCCAACATTCCTTTAATATCGCAAAACTTAGTGCCGCTTTCTTTTAATGATGTTGTTAATGATGATTACAGTTCAGCGATTATTGCGCTGTATGAGCTCAAAAGTATCGAACCCATTGCTGAGCTTTTTTGTTTTTCTTATCTTAGAACCTGTCAGCAATACGATGCCACCGTGGAGTCGATGGGGTTCGATCTGATTCGCATTCGATATCGTCAACAACGTCGCGAGTTGGTGCGCCAGATTGTGGTCAATAAAGTGGTGGGGGACAGTATCAACGATAACATCAGGGTGTATAGTCAGAGCAATATCGTGGCTGCTGATCAGGACGCATTTGAGGCATCGGTGATGGATGAGCTGAAAGAGATTGCACCGCCGCGGATTGTCGGCATGGGCTTTAGTGCCACTGATTTGCAAGCGTGGTTGATGTTATCTCCGCTCGCCTAAACAATATTATCAATGGCAAAGTCGATTTATCGTCGATTGTTCACTACAATACCCTCCTGTGGAACCATCATTAAATTCTATAAAAGCTTGTCTATGGCAGCAAGGTCACGCGTGGGCACACAAGACGTGCCCACCCTACGTATTAAATAAGTATTTAATATCAATTTGGTTTTCACGCTTAAACTTCCAACTTAACCTTAGGGAAATCGTAATGAACAGCCACCTGCAATTTAGCAAAACTTTGACCAAAACTTTAGTTTTTGCCGCTTTAACCTTTTTTACGCTGCAAAGCAGCACCTTTGCCGATGATTTTGATGATGCAACGGCAGATCCGTTTAACGATGATTATATGGGGGAGTCGGTTTCTACGATTGAAGAACTGATGGATCGTTATCATAAGTATGATCAGTTTAACGGTGCGGTGCTGGTGGTCAAAGACGGTGATGTGGTGTTTAAACGAGGTTATGGCTGGGCCAACCGCGAGTGGAAAATTGAGAATACCCCGGACACTAAATTTCGTATTGCTTCGGTGACTAAACAGTTTACGGCGATGTTGGTGATGCAGTTAGTGCAGGCTGGTAAAATTCGGCTCGATGCGCCAATCTCCACTTATTTACCAGACTATCGTAAAGACACGGGTAAGCAGGTGACGATTCACCATTTATTGTCGCATACTTCTGGTATTCCCAATTACACCAGGTTGTCCAATTATCGGTCTAAAATTTCTTTACAGCATCATAATGTCGATGAATTTAGTCAAACCTACTGTAGCGGCGAGTTGGAGTTTACCACTGGCTCAAAATATAGCTATAGCAACTCGGGTTATTATTTACTCAGCAATATCATTGAGAAAGTCACCGGGCAGTCATTTGCTCAAGCGTTAACAAGCCAAATCACTGAACCGCTGGGCATGAAAGACACCGGCTTTGAACAACCCCAAGCCATTATGGCCAAACGGGCCAGTGGTTATCAGCAGATATTTTCTGGTTATGCCAATAGCAGTCCTATTGATATGTCGACGGTGATGGGGGCAGGCTCAATGGTTTCTACCGTCGAAGATTTGGTGTTATGGGATGAGGCGCTATATGGCACAGATTTACTGACCCAAAAACATAAAGACCGCATGTTTCGCGAAAACATGGATGGTTATGGTTACGGCTGGGGAATAAAAACGCTCACCGTGGGCAACCGTCAGGTGAAAACCGTGCGTCACTTGGGCGGTATTAATGGCTTCGCGAGTTCTATTACTCGAATGGTGGATGATAAACATATGGTGGTGTTGTTGAACAATACCGACAATGCTGATTTGGGCGGCATCAATGCCAATATTATCAATATTCTTTATGACCAGCCTTATACCATGCCAAAACGTTTGCCCTAGAATCGACTAATGATCATGCCTAGGGCAGGGCGTTTTGATGTAGGTTGTCCCCACCTCAGCGCTTGCGCTGCCATGATTTCTAGCAATGGTGTCTAAAGCACCGCAGCTAGAGATCACCGCATAAACAATTTCAGCACCCACTTCAACAAACTCTTATGATAAGGCGGATGGATAAACCGCACCGCATCAAAACGGCCTTTGGCATGAATACCACGGGCTTTGGAGAATGTTTTAAACCCTTCAATACCATGATAATGGCCCATGCCAGAGGGGCCGATACCACCGATAGGCATGTCCTTTTGACCAAAGTGAATCACAGTGTCGTTGATTGTCACACCGCCAGAATGGGTATGGGTCAGTATATTTTGTTGCCATTGTTTATCAAAACTCATGATATACAAAGCCAACGGACGAGGTCTGTCTTGCACGTAACGAATGGCCTCATCCACGGTCTCATAACCTATAATCGGCAGTATAGGGCCGAAGATCTCTTGCTGTAATAGTTCACTGTCGGGGTTGGCGTTTAATACCAGCTGCAACGGCAACTTACGTGTTTGTTGATCAATCGCATAATCCGGCGCGGCGCTGATAACGTCGGCACCACCTTGTTTGGCACCATCAAGCCAGCTGAGTAAACGCTGATATTGGCGATCATTAACAATATGAGTGTAATCTTCATTATTGGCAAAATCTGGGTAAAGTTGAGCAAACTGCTTTTTGATGGCCTCGACCAACTCGTCGATTTTGGCTTTGGGGCAAAGCAGGTAATCTGGGGCGACGCAGGTTTGCCCGGCGTTGATGGATTTACCGAACAATATCCGCTGTGCCACGGTACTCATGGCCATTTGGTCGTCGATGAATACCGGTGATTTTCCGCCTAATTCGAGGGTCACCGGGGTGAGGTTTTCGGCGGCGGCTCTCATCACATGTTTGCCCACCGCGGTAGAGCCAGTGAACATCAGGTGGTCAAAAGGCAGGCGGGAAAATTCAGCGCCAACCTCGGCTTCACCTTCGATAACGGCAACCTGTTGTTCGCTAAAACACTGACCCATCAGGGTTTTAAGCAAGCCATTTAATGCGGGGGTGAATTCAGACATCTTTAACATCGCCCGGTTACCGGCAGCAAGATTGACAATCAATGGTCCAATGGCCAGATATAATGGATAATTCCATGCCACGATAATGCCAACTACGCCCAATGGCTGATATTGAATGACATTACTGGCGGGCTGGTATTGCAGTGCCACACGACGTTTTTCTGGTTTCATCCAGCGACGCAATTCACCAAGAGTGAAGTTGATTTCACCGACGCAGGTCATCAGTTCTGCAAACAAGGTTTCGTTGTGATTACGGTAGCCAAAGTCCTTGCTGATGGCATCACAAATTGCCTGTTGGTTATCCAGCAGGATGGCTTTTAATTGGCGCAATTGCTGTTTTCGTTGCTCAATGGCCGGGTAAGGGTTTTGCGTAAACGCGGTTTTCTGCTGTTCGAAAATTTTTTTCATCGGTAAATACTTAAACGCTTGTTTGAATATGGCTAATTTAGAGCATTTATTGCTGATTTACAAATGAAAATACGTCAATGGTGGCTGTAATGTCGGCGGAATTTACGTAAAATTGCCCATCCGTTTTTCTTCACGCCAGCAATGACCAGTTATGATTAAACACCGCTACCAAGATCTTATTGAGATATTCCATCGCAGTTTTTATCAGCAGTATCAAACTCGGCTGGTCAAAGGTGATGATGAACCGGTTTATTTGGTGGGTGATAGCAACAGTGCTGAACAAGAAAAACGTGATCACCAAATTGTGTTTGCCCATGGTTATTATGCCAGCGGTTTGCATGAGATTTCACACTGGTTGGTGGCGGGGCGTGAACGGCGCAAACTCGAAGACTTTGGTTACTGGTATCAACCTGATGGCCGCACGACAGCCGAGCAAGCGGTATTTGAGCAAGTTGAAGTCAAACCCCAAGCGATGGAGTGGTTGTTATGCGCCGCTGCCGGATTTGATTTTAATGTGAGTTGCGATAACCTCAGCGGTGAAGCGACTGATAGGGTGGCTTTTCAGGGCAAAGTGCATCAACGGGTGCTCGACCTGTTGCATCGAGGCGCGGGTCGAAGGGCAGAGCAGCTCATTGGCGCGTTGACAGATTTTTATCAAAATCCACTACCATTGACTCCCGAGCAATTTACTTTTGATGGTCAGCTAAACCTAGTGAAGGAGCCGTGTCATGCATAAATTTAAGATTGGTCTTATCATTAATCCGCTGGCGGGCCTTGGTGGTTCTGTTGCTCTTAAAGGCAGTGACAATGTCGCAGAGCAGGCGTTATCGCTGGGGGCCATTCCAATGGCGAACAAACGTTCGCAAATGGCTTTAAACGAGTTATTACCCCATCAGGACCGGATTGAAATCTTAACCGTGAATGGTCAGATGGGCGAAGATGCCTGTGGTGAGTTGGGGTTAGATTGTCGAGTGGTTTACCATACTTGTGACAGCTCAACGAATGCCGAGGATAGTTGCAAAGCGGCTAAAATCCTGGTCGAGTCCGATGTCGATATTATTCTGTTTGCGGGTGGTGATGGTACCGCGCGGGATATTTGTTCTGTGGTCGAAACTAGTGCTTTGGTGTTGGGGATCCCCGCGGGGTGTAAAATTCACTCCGGCGTGTATGCGGTGACGCCTAAGGCCGCAGGCCGGGTGATGGCGATGTTAGCCAGTGGTGAAATGTTAAGTGTGGCTGATGCCGATGTGATGGATATTGACGAAGGTGCCTTTAGGCAGGGCACTGTTAGAGCTAAATTATACGGCGAAATGCAGGTGCCCAGTGAATTGCGTTATATCCAGAATGTCAAAATGGGTGGCAAAGAATCCGATGAAATGGTGTTACAAGACATCGCTGAATATGTGATTGGCGAGATGGAAGCAGAACAGACTTATATTATGGGTTCTGGGTCGACGGTGGCATTTATGATGGAAGAACTGGGCTTAGAGAACACTTTGCTGGGGGTTGATATTATTCAGGACCAGCAGTTATTACACAGTGATGTTAGCGCTGAGCAGTTGTTTACCCTGGCGCAGCAAGCAGGCAAAGGTGCGGTAAAATTGGTCATCACTGTGATTGGTGGTCAGGGTCATATTTTAGGCCGAGGTAACCAGCAGTTATCGGCCAAATTGATAGGTTTTATTGGCAAAGAAAATATTATCGTGGTGGCGACTAAAACCAAACTCAAAGCCTTGCAAGGCAGGCCATTGCTGGTGGATACCGGAGATGAAGCGTTAGATGAAGCTTTGGCGGGTTTGATTAAAGTGACCACCGGCTATAAAGACCATGTGATGTACGCTGTTAGCTGAATTGGAAAAAGTCTTATATCGCGTAGGGTGGTCACGCTTTATGTGCCCACGCGTAACCCACCAGCCAACACCAGACCCCCAACTATATGTAGTCAAGGATATTCTTCACAATAGATTTAAATCTTCTTCTGGGCCGCCAATCTCACTAAAAACACTGTCGCAAATAGGGCGGTATAAACTGCAAACACCACAATCATCCACTGTGGCATCGAATAATCAAAAAAGCGCCAGTTAATATCACCGCAATCACCACGGGCTTCAAACAGGTCGGGGATCCATTGGTGTAATGGCATCCACGATGGAAAGTTTGGCACGCTCTCACAAGTCGCAAAAACAAAGGGGTCAGTTTCAGTCTGAATACCGACATGCTCGATGGCGATCATCATGCCCCAAATGGCACTGACGGCCCAAGTGGTAAAACCGACCAGACGCATTAGCATCAGCTGTGGGGCGATAGCGGTGACAAAACCGGCCAGTATAATGCCGATGATGCCCAAGCGTTGGTAGATACACATGATGCAGGGTTCGAGCTTCATGCCATATTGAAAATATAACGCCACGACTTCGATTATCAATGCTGATAAACCTAATAAAATCCAAGGGCTACGTTTGGTGGTCCATTGTGCTAAGACTAACATCGGCGTGAAAATTCCTCTATTGGTTAATGAAGGGGTTGCTTAATTAAGGAGAAGATGGCGATAATTATATAGGGTATCTGTAAAAGGCCTAATTTAAGCATAATTTTAAGCTAAAGCAACTTTTGTCGGTGGATTTATGTAATCTGTTGTTTTGTCTGCGTTCCTTACAATTGTAGCAAAATTTGGGGGGCATTGACTTCGTCCCTAGCATTTTTATAACAAAGATAAAATTCAGCGCTTGTGTGCTGGTGGTCATCTGGTACAATCAGTTGAAACTGACTACTGTAAATCGGACAATTGAATGACGTTGATAAAAGCGCAAAGCCCGGCAGGATTTGCTGAGGAATATATTGTAACCTCTATTTGGAATGGTAAATTTGCCCCAGGCACTATTTTACCAGCTGAGAGGGAGTTGTCTGAGTTAATTGGGGTCACGCGAACTACGTTGCGTGAAGTATTGCAACGGCTCTCACGAGACGGCTGGTTGACCATCAAACATGGCAAACCCACCAAGGTCAATGATTATTGGCAAACGTCTGGATTAAGCATTCTCGAAACCCTAGCACAATTGGATCAGGATGGTGTTGGTGATTTGGTCGATCAATTATTGGCGGCTCGCACCAATATCTCAGCGGTGTTTATCCGTGGTGCGATTAAAAACAATCCGGTCAAAGTGATTGAGGCGTTGGAAGCCAGTCAAAGTATAGAGAGCACTGCGCAGGCTTTCTCAGACTTTGACTATTGCTTGAACCACCAATTTGCGGTGGCCTCGGGAAACAAGGTTTATGTATTAACCCTCAATGGTTTTAAAGGATTGTATTCTAAAATTGCCCAATTTTATTTCTCTTATGCACAATCCAGAGACCTCGCTCAGTCCTTTTATGCCGAGTTGAAAGCTTGTGCAGAAGAAGGCAAACATGATGAGTCAATTTTTGTTGTGCGTCGTTATGGTATTGAAAGTGGCAAGATTTGGCAGGATATTAAAGAAGATATGCCTAAGGATATTGCTGAATAAAAATAAATCCGCTTGGGTTCCTCGTGCCTCGGGACCCAAGCGGCTTTATGACGGTGTCGCTTCGCGACGGGTTTAATCGTTATGGTCTCCCGGCGCCCAACTCAGCTGAATCAAAATCATTGACGTTAATTGCTTTTAATCTGCCGATTTCGGCGTTGCGGAGTATTTGCGCTTCGTGTTCGGTGATCACTGCTAATTCCAATCCCTTGTCAGCCACTTTATCTAGCTGGTAAAACGGCATTTTCTCATTACTCGCACGACAGACCTTATCGTATGCGGTCTCGGCGGCAACGATGTCTTTGAGGGTCTGCTCTTGTATCCCTATCGGATTACCCGGTTCGTTGGTCAAGTAGATGTTTTCGCCCAACGCTGTGCGGCTTGCGCCGGGGGTTTGCATCAATCGTGCGACTTTGTGATCTAACTGGTCTGATGGTTTTTTTAAGGTCGGTCCCCAGGGGAACAACATGTTTTTGATGATTCGGGCGACTACCCGGTTAGGAAAATTGTTGAGTAATTCTAATAGGGCTTGCTGGGCTTTATACAGGCAATCTTCAGCAGCCCATTGCATCAACACCAAAGAGCCGTCTTTTCTGCCTTCATCGTGGTAACGTTTTAAGGTCGCCGAGGTGAGATACAACATACTTAAGACATCGCCAAGACGGGCTGAAATGCGTTCTTGACGCTTTAAATCGCCGCCTAAGGTGGCCATGGCGATATCAGAGATAAAACCTAATGCAGAGCTGAAACGGCGAATTTGTTGATAATAACGGGCGGTCTGATCGCGATGGGGCGGGCGACTCAACCGGGCATTGGTCAGCGACAACCATAAGGTTCTTAAGCCGTTGCTAAGGGCAAAACCGATGTGACCAAATAATGCCGCATCAAACCTGGTTAATGCTTCTTCGGGTTGATGGTGTTTGGCAGCCCTTAATTCTTCAAGTACAAATGGATGGCAGCGGATCGCGCCTTGGCCATAGATGATCATATTGCGGGTGAGAATGTTGGCCCCTTCGACGGTAATCAAAATAGGTGTTGCTTGGTAACTTCTGGCAAGATAATTATCTGGTCCCATGCAGATGCCTTTACCGCCGTGTAAATCCATCGCATCAGCATTGGCCTGACGCATTCTTTCGGTGACATGATATTTGACAATCGCGGAGATCACCGATGGCTTTTCACCAAGATCGATGCCGCCGACCGCTAAAGTGGTCGCGGCATCACACATATATGCATAGCCGCCGATACGGGCGAGTACTTCTTCGATGCCTTGCATCTTTCCGATGGGTAATTTGAATTGCCGCCGAATGCGGGCATAAGCCCCAGAAGCCATGGCCAGCGCCTTCATATTGCCAGTGGCGTTGGAGGGCAGGGTGATTGCCCGGCCTACCGCGAGGCATTCAACCAGCATCCGCCAGCCTTGCCCGGCCATATCTGGGCCTCCGATAATATAACTGAGTGGGACAAAAACGTCCTTGCCCTGAGTCGGACCATTTTGAAATGGAAGGTTGAGCGGAAAATGGCGTCGTCCGATAACCACACCGGGTGTACTGGTTGGGATTAACGCGCAAGTAATGCCTAACGCTTCTTCATCGCCGAGCAGTTTTTCTGGGTCAAATAACTTAAAAGCCAGGCCGAGCACTGTGGCCACCGGTGCCAGCGTGATATAACGTTTATTCCAGTTCAGGCGCATTCCGAGCACTTCTTCACCTGCTTCATTGCCAGCAAGGCGGCCTTTACAGATAATGCCAAAGTCTGGAATGGCACCGGCATCTGAACCCGCTTCGGGACCTGTTAGGGCGAAGCAAGGGATGTCTTCGCCGCTGGCCAACCGCGGCAGGTAATGATCTTTTTGCGCTTGTGTACCATACATTTGCAATAACTCACCAGGGCCTAATGAATTAGGCACGCCGACGGTGGTGGATAACACTAGGCTTTTGCTGGAGAGTTTTTGCAAGATACAGCTTTGGGCATAAGCAGAGAATTCGAGTCCGCCGTATTGTTGTTTAATAATCAGCGAGAAAAAGCCCTCTTGTTTGAGGTATTGCCAGATTTCTTCAGGTAAGTCAGCTTGTTCATGGGTGACTTGCCAGTCGTTGGTCATCTTACAGACGGTTTCGACCGGACCGTCAAGAAATGCTTGTTCTTGGGCATTTAAACGGGGTTGTGGGAAGCTGTGTAGTTTGTTCCAGTCAGGATTGCCACAAAATAAATCGGTTTCCCACCAGGTGGTACCGGCCTCTAGCGCTTCTTTCTCGGTGCGCGACATTTCTGGCATAAGCCGTTTAAACTGCTTAAAAGCGGGTAAAGACAAATATTGCTGGCGTACACCGTTGATATTCAATGGAATGACGATGGCGAGATACAATAACCAACAAAAGGCACCAAAAGCGCCGAGTAAGCTGCCAAGCACCATGATGATGGTGGCTGCGATGGTACAAGTGGTTAAAGTCGCGCGGTAATACGCTGCCGACCACAATGTGATGATCAGTACGATTAAGCCCAGTAAAAATGCCATTAATGGCTCTCCTTTTGCGGTGGGTAAAAAATGCCTGTTGGTCGCTGGCAGCGGACCTGTAAATATAGATTAATCGGCTTTGCGAATAGTTGCAATAGCCGTTGTCATTGTTAAGGAATAACTCAGGCGTCAGCATTCAACTTGAAACTTGTGTCTTTGGTTAGTCTTAGCGCTAGACAAGCCATAATATGCAGCTACAATGACAATAATAGACCACTTACAAATAAGAGAAAAGCCAACTACTGTGTGTGAATTGCTTGCGTTAACGGCCAATGTGCCGACCGATATTTGTTTTAGTTTTGCCGGACTGATTGAACGTGGCGGTAATACAGGCCCACATCAAGATGGTTGGGGGATCACTTTTTATGAAGGTAATGGTTGCCGTTCATTTAAAGATCCACTGCCCAGCTGTGATTCTCCCATCGCAAAGTTTGTCACTGGTTACCCGATCAAAAGTCATTCAGTGATAAGCCATATTCGCCAAGGTAACCGGGGTAAGGTCAGTCTTGAAAATACCCATCCGTTCACTCGTGAATTATGGGGCAAAAACATCACTTTTGCCCATAATGGTCAGTTGAGCAACTATCGTGAACTAAAAAATGACAACTATCTACCCATCGGCAATACCGACAGTGAATTAGCCTTTTGCTGGATTTTGAATGAATTAAAAACCAAATACCCGAAACGGCCGAAAAACTTTAAATCGGCGCTTAACTATGTGGTTAAGCTGTGTCGTCAACTCGAACAATATGGTGTATTTAACATGTTATTCACTGATGGCGTCTATATGCTGGCTTATTGCAGCAAAAAACTCCATTACATCACCCGCAAAGCCCCTTTTGGCGAAGCTGAACTGATTGACCAAGATTTGTCAGTGAATTTTCAGCACGTCACCACACCCAATGATATAGTGACGATTATTGCCACTCAGCCGTTGACCGAAAACGAAGAGTGGACTCAGATTATGCCGAGTACCTTTCGGATGTTTAAGTATGGGGTTGAGGTGTAACCCCTTTTATTTTGTAACTAAGTTATTTAACCTATCACGGTGTTGATGGATATACTCGTAATCGGCATCCTGCTTATCCACCAATTTGACTGCCTTATTCATCATTGCCAAGGCTTCGATGATTCTTCCTTCTTTTTCCAGTAGGTCAGCCATGCTGTCGTGTGCACTGGCCGATTTAGGGTGATGTTCGAGGTTATAGGCAAAACATTCGCGCGCTTTGGCCAGACCGTCTTTTTGTCCCATCAAGAAGTAACCCCAAAAATTAACCCTTTCTTGGTCAAGCAATATGGCGTAACCATATTTCTTCGACTTTTGTTGGTAAGATTGCTTGACTGCTGCGAATCCTTTTTCAGCGACATGTTCAAACGGCAGATGCCAACCATCATATAAGTGGCGAAACGCTTTGAAATGGCCAATGACAGGTATGGTTGAGTGCTCTTCTTGTGGAAAGTGCAGGGCAGACCAAGCAAGGTTTTTTGGTGCTTTTTGTTCTAATATCGAGCGTATCGCCAAAAATCCTTGGTACATATCGTCGCCATCCTTATTTTTAATCAGACCTTCGTTAGCGATAGACAAAAACAACACGTTTTTCAGCGACGAGTTATCTTTAATAAACTGTTCAAAACCATCAACGGCATGTTGCAAATTCCACTGAAAACTGGGGCTGATGGCAAAGTGCGCTTGGAACAAATGCGGCCTAGTTTTTAGTGCGTGAAAGGTTATAAGTCCAGTTAAAGAGTGGCCGCTAAGAATACGAAACGGTTCTACCGGATAGTTCTTTTCAACCTCGGGGATGAGTTCTTTCTCAATAAAATCGAGAAACTTGTCGCCTCCCCCTGAATTAGGATTCTTTTCATGGTTGAGCACCGGCGTCATATCCCTAAAACGCGATTGTTGACTGTCGATGCTGACAATCAATAATTGCGGCATATGGCCAGCCCGAGAAAGGTATTCCATGGTACTGGCGACGTGATCGACATGAGTTGGGCCGTCAAGTAAATAAAGTACTGGGTATTTAGCACTGCCTTGGGGAGAATAACCGTTAGGTAGACGTATCTGGTACTTTCGTTCTTCAGCTAATATCTTTGATTTCAAGACTTGGTCGATGATCTCCCCGGCTTGCAAGTTGGTGCTCGCAATGCATAGTACAGCACATGATACTGCTAGGCTGATAAAGGGGCTAAACAATCTTCTGAGCATACTACTTTCCTTTTTATGAGTTTTACAGGCAATTATATATTAACAGCAATTTAAATTGCAATGTCAGATAAAAAGCCTGAAACCGCTGAGAACGACAAAATAAGGTTCTGGTCTGCATAAATTATTTACTGTCACAAAGCGACAAAATTTACTGTCAAAAGGTTACAAAATTGCTGTGTTGAGGTATGATTGATTCGAATAAATCATTATTATTGGAGGACCCATGTCTGTGGCTCAAATTGTTGATTGTTATATCAATCGCCAACATTTTGGTAAAGTCTTTACTTTTGAACAGTTTATGAACCGCACCAAGCTGGAACTAGGGCGAAAAAAAGCAGCAACCGCAGCATTTAGTCGAAAGGTTAAAGAAGGTGAAATAAAACGCATTGCAAAAAGCACCTATTATCGCCCTAAAAAAAGTAAATTTGGTTATTTACCTGTTGATACCAATGACCTCATCAGAACAATCAGCAGGGATAAAAAGTCTGCGTATGTAGTCGCTGGCGCTGGAGCATTAAATGCGCTTGGTTTGTCAACTCAGTTGCCTATGGTACGTAGTTATATCGTGTCTGAGCGAGTGCGCGTCCAATTTAAAGCACTTAATATAAAATTAGAGTACAAAGAAACCCTTAGCTATTTCTCAGCCCACCTTAGAGTTAAAGATAAAACCCAGAGACAAATTGCATTTTTGTTTTGGAGTGCCCTAGCTTACATCGAAAAGATTCATTTTCAGGAATATAAAATAAAATTATTGGCACTGTTTCGTAAACTGTTATGTGCACCAGTGCAACACAAATTTATAAAAGCACTGCCTCCTTCAATGATATGGGCCGCTGATGAATTAATAGGGGCACAATCATGAGCAAGTTTTTAGCTTTAAACCAGCAAGACAAGCAAGATGCACTTCTTGTTGCTCAAGAGCAACACCCCACCAAGCTCCCGGCTTACATTATCGAAAAAGACTTTTGGGTTTGCTTGACCCTAAAAGTTCTTTATAGTGGAATAGCACCACAATTAAAAGCGCATTGTCACAAACCATTTATTTTCAAAGGGGGAACCAGTCTCTCTAAATGTTTTGGTTTAATCAACCGCATGTCAGAGGATATCGATCTCAGTTTTTCTTTGTCTTTGCTTGGCTCCAAACCAATTACCAGAGAACTTGCCCCCAGTGGCAAAAAACAACGTAAACAAGCTGCCACAATTGAAGCAAATGCGGCCAAGTTCATCAATGAATTTTTATTCTCTGAATTGGAGCAGCAACTACAACGATTGGATAGCGCTATTCGGGTTGAAATCGAGTCAAAACAGCCATTAAATATTGCCATTTATTATCCCAAAAACTTACCAGAAAGCGATTATGGCGCAGCGGTGCAGGCTCGTGTTTTATTAGAAACCGGTGGACGTTCTGAAAACCTACCAGACGAATCAGTCTCTATTTCACATATGCTTGGCGAAGCCATTGAAGAACTCCAAGATGAAGCGTTTTCTGTTTTGGTACTATCGCCACAGCGTACAATTATTGAAAAGGTGTTTGGCGTACATGAAAACAATTATCGAGAAACGGTTGCTGCCAAACATGCCCGTCACCTATATGATATTGTGCAGATTGATAAAAAACATCCTAACTGGTGTGAAAATCGAGCTTTATTCATGTCCAATATAGACTTTGCCCAGTTATATTATGCAAAGTCTACTGCGCTTTGCGATTCAACTCTAGCAGGACCATTGCACCTTGTGCCAAAGAACGAAGAAATGTATCAAAAATATTTAAATGATTGGCTCAAAATGGCAGATATGTTTCCTGATGCAACGTTGCCTTATCACTTTGATGATTTACTGAAGAAAATACAAATCATTGAAGACAAGGCTAATAGGGCTTTTTATG
>JBLGCB010000136.1:0-14071 GCA_047617105.1 Phenylobacterium sp.
CCAGTCAGTTTCGGATGTTATTTACTGATGGTTCCTTAGCGTTGATAATCCACATACCGTCTTTATTTTGATAAGCGGTCAATTTGCGTTGTTGATATTCATCTTCTGGTTCGATGGGGTTTTGGTCGGCGTCAACCTGACGGTATTTACGCACTAGCTTTTCTACGTGGCTTGCACTGCTGTTTGCCGCTGCGCTGATTAATATTGCTTCGTTGTCATCTGTCGCCACGCGGGTCATGGCGCGTACTTTAGAATAACTGAGTTCACCGCTTTCAAAGCCTTCATTGGTTTTGGGCAGTCTTTCAAGGCAATGGGCTACCCGCAGATGTTCATGGGCGGTTGCGATAGCTAAGCTACAATTCAAGGTTAACCAATGTGAGCAAGAGCGGATGCCATCTCTTGGTGTTCGTTAAAACATACTATCCAATTATGAAGTCGACGAACATCCCTGTGGGGGAATCCTGTCGCCTTCCTTGGCTCCACTTCGCAGGTACAAAATGCTCCAGGCATTCGCTTTTTGTGCCTGCTCACCCAGCCCCTACGGCGGTCAAATTCGGCCAGCATTTTTAAAAAGAGGTAGGTGGCAGCATTGATTTGACCTGCAAGCAAGGTGATTTTTCCGCCAAGTTCAAGGTCGCTATCGTGCATGTATTCATGGTTAGGTTCGTCAAAACAACTACTGTTTAGGCTCATTTTTATTCCCCTTTAGTGGCAACTTTCAAATCGTTATCAGGTTGAAACTACTGGATATAAGTATAGCACACAAATGTCATTTATGGTTGTTTTTTGAGCATTTACAGGGAGTCGTAGCAAGAGGTAAAATTGGTTTTATATTAGCCTCAATTATTTAAAAAATTATTCCGCGGAAGACTCTAAAGGGGAACGGTGAAATGATGGCCAAAGAGCTCTGGTTGAAACTCCAGGGGGTTTGAGTAAGTGAAATTATCTTGGACAGCGTGTCGTTAAAGGGCTGTGAGTGATTTTTGCGAAAGCGGGGTTAAATCAATTTTATTTCTCAGTCCTTTGAAAAATAAAACGTTTTTTCGATTAGGGTAAAACTTAAATCCTTCACATCCCCCCATAATCGTTTAAAGGTTATTGCGATACTCTGTCAGCTATCGGTGTGAGTGCTTTTTGCTCACGCTGCTCGGTTAAAATAATCGCCATTTGCTGCATGATTTTGTCCGTTTTGTCATTACCATTGCCTTTAAAAGCAAGGTTGTTAATTTCAATCTGATCATCATCAAGATTATATAGCTCAAATTCTTCTAAGGACGCCGTCGTTCCATCGCTTTCATTGATATCGTAATACCGAACGTATTTCCAAAATACGCCAGCCAAACGGGTAATGACGGATTCGATATGATTGGGTCCTGCAATCGAATCATAAGGATTCCCTGTGGCTGTTAATTGATTGTTGCCTTCACTCATTTCGTCGTTGGTTGCAAAATAAATAGGTTGGTCAGAAATTGGCTGCGTGCCTTTGGATAAAATCAACTGACTCAAATCACGGCCAACCAAGGGGCGAGCATCACTATGACTTTTAGCCAGTTGTTGACGAATTTCCTCTTGATCAATGCCACTAATACCCAACAATGTCGGCAGTAAATCAACGTGACTGGTCATCACCGAAGCATCTTTTGGCGTATCAAATAAATCCGGGTTGCTGATCACCAATGGTACATGGGTGCTTTCTTCATAAGCGTTATACCACTTTTGGTGCATTCCACCATGCGCGCCTAGCATTTCGCCATGATCAGAGGTGAAAACAACAATCGTATCACTAAAAAAAGCCGACTGAGCCATAAAGTGGTATACCCGCTGAATTTGTACGTCAACATATTTGTGCAGGTAATAGTAAAACTTACGGTATTCCTCAGTTTGTGGCTGTGGGAGTACAATCTGACGATAACGCTTTGCGTAGTCTTTTTGACAAGTGGGTTTTTCAGACAAATCCTCATCTTGTGTTGGCGGTTGTGGAATAGGAGGCACGGTATCATCGCTGGTGGGAAAGCCAAAACTACCCCATAAAGCCCCGCTAAGCACAATGTCATGTGGATTCAAAAAAGAAGATACCACCAGCCAAGGGTCTTGATCGCCTTTTTTCCAGCGTATTTCTAATTGCCGGAGCTTAGCGATAATATCATCGGCAAAAGAGCTGTCACGTACGTAAGCGCAGTTTGATTGCAAAGCACCGTGCGGCTCAGGACCTATCCAACCACCAAATCCGTGACCGTCTAAGCGGTCTGATTGACGATAAAGATTCACGCCAGCATCAATTGGGTTGCCATCAATATCATTGGTGGCAATAGAATCATGCGTACCAGGCACATTAATGTCTGCGTTGGATACATGCCACTTGCCCTTATACCAGGTTTCGTAACCTGCCGCGCGAAAGTAATCCCCCATCGTAGGCACTGTGTCTGGGTCTAACCAAAGCATGTCGCTGTCATTCGCGCCTTTGGCTAAACCATCTGTCTGGGAAACCCCATGAAGTGAGGGATAGTGGCCGGTATACAAAGAGGCTCTAGAAGGCGCACAAGCCGTACTCGCGGCGTGATGATTAAGAAACTCAAGACCGTTGCTTTTGATGGCATGGCGTCCAGGCATTTGTAGCCTGCGAAACTTGGTCATCTCGGGTGTTTCGTATGGTGGTGGAAAACGTTCTTCATCGGTACTTATTATTAAGTAATTATACTTACGCGTTGCTTTTTTCATTGTCGTCAGTATTCCTGTTATATTGAATATAGTGTGCTCGTTTGTTTCCAGTCTAGTCCAATATTGTTGCATCACAAGTTAATAAAAAGAAAAAGGGGTAATACATTTGAAGGTGAAGAAAAAAGCCGTGTGATTTGTCAGAGTTTACCTATCCATACCGTCATTGATTCAGTGGCGAGACATTATCAAGTGACCATGCCCTCTACCCGAAGGTTGAAGCGTCACAGAGACATGAATGCCCAAGCAGCCTAAACAATCTAGGTGTCAGGTTGTTTATTTGTGGATTTATTATAGAAATAGGTAAAGCACCAATTAAAAGCCTATTAGATAAGCAAGCCCTTTAGTTATTTTGATAAAAAGCTATTAAAACAATGAATTAAAAAAGTCACCTTAAATAAGCGACTTGACCCCCTGACCCTTTGCCCAGCCGTATGATGGGTGGTGTGGGGCTGGAGGTTAGATACCTCCGGCTACCCGATTAGCCTTTACTACTGCCATTTAAGTTTAAGTTCTTTATGAGCAACAGCACAATCTTTTAGATAAAGGTTAATTAAGTTTTGGTACGGAATGCCATTTTTATCTGAAAGGTGCTTAAAATAATCAATAACATCCTCATCTAGGCGGATGGTTATCTGCTTTTTTAGTTTTTTAGCATAAGGATTTGGTATTGAGTTCGAAAAATCATAATGTTCACGCATGGCGGAAACCCTCATATTGCTTGCGCTCGCGCTTGTCGGCTTTACGAGCTGAAATGATACCAATAGTTTCATCAATATCTCGATAGCAGTGACATACTACGAGAGTATTTAATTTGACACTTTGGCCAAAAATAATGAAACGCTCTTCGCTTATTGAGCTGTCAGGATCAGGAATTAACCGACCAAAATCATCATAAAATACGGATTTTGCTTCCTCAAAAGTGACTCCGTGCTTTTTTAGATTTGATGCAGACTTTTTGGGATCCCATTCGAATTTATATGCAGTCATAATTACATTGTAGTTATGATGTAAGGGAGATGCAAGCTGAAGCCCGTTTTAGAATAACTCTTCGGCTAGTGCTGATTTCTTCTTCGGTTTTATTCATCTTATTTTTCCGATGATAAACCGCCTCATCACTTCTTTGCCAAAGAAGCGAACTAAAGTATTTGTTTATAACCCAACATAAGAAGACCTAGCCAGATCGTGGTGCCTGTTAACGGCGGAGCATTTCCGCCTTAATTCATATGGGCGACCCCTTTTCGATGACCATTAATGGTTCACTCGATAATCAATATTCACTTAACACTACAACCCGGCAACATGCCTGGTCCGACAGGATCGACGCAACGGCTGCGTATTGCGGGTCTTTTGCCAAAGTTGTGGGTAAACATAAAGTTGCCACTGTTTTTCGGTGCATGGCAGGCAGCACAGGCTTCAACCTTGCCTGCGACATCAACGAAATGTTCACCTGATACGTCCCCAATTCTACCTTTGAGGTAATACCAGTCACCCCCTTGCGGATAATATCCCTGCGGCATTTTGAGCATGATGGTCCATTCGAGTGGAGACTGATAAATTTGACGGTTGTTTTTATTTGCAGTGCACCTTTCCCCCAGACCCACGGCACCTTTCACCGAATACTGACAGGCTAGATTCTCTTTGACGATGATACTGCCTGGTTCAAATGCCCCGGTACGTGCGCTATCAAGTCCGATTTTATTGACAAAAATACGGATGAAATTGCCATGGGGGTTCTCACCCGGGATTGGCAGACCTTTTGGGCCTCCGGGCGTTTGTGGCAACGCTTGTTGAAAGTCATTCCATTGATCGGCGGGCCAGGTGCCCCAGCTGGTGTAATCTTTTACCTTGTTAAAAACAGCCCCAGGACTCATCGACTGGGTGCCGCGTTCTTTGGGCGGTGTTTTGATATGGTGGGCCAGTAAATCTTTCAATGGCGGTTCGAAATCCGCAGGTTTTTTGGCGCGACGTAAAAACCAGCTAAAATCCGAAGTGTTTAAAGGGTTTGTGGTCCGGGCAAAGTAATGGCAACCAATACAACTGCTGTAGGTTTGATTGTATGTTTCCATCGTGCTGTTGCCCAACAGACGTTCGCCGGTAGCGCTGTCATAGGTGAGAATACTTTGCGGATATTGCATGCCAATGAGTTCGTAATTGGCCCATTTGCTGCCAGCCAACTGTGCCTGCATTGTTTTATTGAATGTCTTAACAGCCGATGGGATGGGCACTTCGCGGACAATTTGTGTTTTGGTCGCTGCTTCACAGTACTGGAAAGCATTACGACAATTGGCCACGCAATTATAACATTGCTCGCCCGGCTGGTAGACCTGACCGGTCGCTGGTGTGCTGCAACTTGCCGGGCATTGCGGATTATTAAACGACGCTGAACCACCGTGAGGAGGGTTGATATTATCGATATGTTCAAAACTCATCCAGACAAATAACGGATTGTTTTTTATTTTATAAACAATATGCAAACCCACCAATGCCACTTTGGCCATTTTACAATCATCAGCACCGAAACGTCCCATCGGCCAGTCATCCGGCGAATCAGGATCATTATAAAGCAGTGCCTCGGTGACATAATACTTCTGGTCAATGGACTTATCCTTCAGTTCGGCTGGTGTCAATTGCCGCCAGGCGGCTTTTAACTCCATGGTGCCGACAGGCCAGACAACAGACTGGTTGAAAGTCGCTTGCTTGACGCCATTAAATAGCTGATGTTTGACGATATAGTCGAACATTGTTTCATTCATGCGCACTTCGTAGCGAGCCAGCATACTGTTTTGGTCGAGGATAATGCCCCCCACAGCCTGCATTCGCTCGTCGAGGGTGTCGTTATAATGACCATCACCGCTGGACTTACTGGTTTGTCTGATCACCCGCTTGGTTTGAGCATTGCTGCAACTTGCAGGTAACTGATCGGGAGCGCCCCACGGACTTGGAGGAACGACAGAACCCTGCGGTTGGGGTACAAAGACATCGTATGCTTCTTTGTAGGATTCCCAGATAACCCCATCCCCGCTGGCAGCAGGCAAGTTAAGATATAAGAAAGTATCCCAAGCAAATTGAAAGTGATCTTGCTGTGTCAAAGGGGCTTCAACTTTGGTTGGTAACGTCGGGGCAATGGTTGTTTCTTGCGGTGTCGTGCACGAAACAAGCGTTGAAAGTAGGATGAATAGGCTGCCAATGATGATAAGAAAACGATTTCGCACAAAGACCTCCTAGGCCATGAACTGTACATAGAAGGTATCGTTTGGTGTACAGAGTACATTGAGCTTAGCAGCTGTTTGGAAGAAAATGTAAATATATCATTGAGGACCGAACGCCGGGGTAAGGTCGAGAAATGTATTAACCTGAATGACGCATTATCACCAGGTATGCAAGATAACCCATCGGTGCTAATTGCAGGTGAGCCAGGATTAAACCAATATATATTCCTGCTACTTCATTGTCATCGTCTTCGTCGCCAGACATCTTTGCTGGCATCGAGAATTTCGTAAGCGATATAAGCTAACAGCAAACCCGCAACGCCCATACTGACGATGCGTGGCGTTTTTATCAAAAACACTCAGCACATCATCAAAGGGCTGAATTAACTTTCGATCTCTGAGGCAACGTAAAGAGGCAAATAATGCCATCGGCAGCCAGAACCCCAAAAATGCCGGAGTGACAAACCAGTTATCAGCAAAGAAACCAAAAAATATGGCAATAAGGCTGCCAACAACCGCAGAAACCAGCAAAGATTTAATCCAGCTAAGCAGATATATCTTGCTCAGTAACTTAAATATATTCATATATCATCCTTTGTTACGCTTTAATTGTGGTGGGAATACACTGAAGCAAAAATCAGCGTTAATTGAGCTTAGGAGGCATCGGGCATTTCTACAATAGAGGTTTGGTGGCCAACGTTGTGTTTAAACCATTGCGTCATAAACTCAACAAACCGGGCCAACTTTGGCGGTGTGTGGTGACGGCTAGGATAAAGCACATAAAAACTCAATTTGGGCAGTTCTATGTCGGTGAATAGTTCAACCAATTGACCTGACTCAATATATTGGGCACAGACAAAACTCGGTAGCACGCCTACGCCATGACCTTGCAATAATGCCTCCCGGATAAAAATAGTATTATTGGCCTTGATGCTGCCCGAAACGTAGACCCCTCCACCAATAGGCCATCGGTTTTTACTCAGCGCCAAATCATAAAGATAACAATTGTGCCGGGACAGTTGCAAGGGGTCATCAATAGGGCCGTGAGTATCCAGGTATTTCTGTGTTGTCACTATATGCAATGAAAAGGTTGAGATAGGCTTACCAACATAATTGGCGTCAATCTGTCCGCTGGATGCGCGAAACCCAACATCATAACCCTGAGCCATTAAATCGACCGGTGAGTCGCTTAAATCGACCTCTAACTCAACCTCCGGGTGCTCGGCGGTAAAGGCGGCAAAAGCAGCGCCCAAATCGGTGATACCCAAAGTCATCGGTGCATTCACCTTTAACCGCCCTTTTGGCTGGCCCTGCATTTCCTGCACATAATCCAATGCTTGTTGATTGGCATCAATAATACCTTGGCAACGTTGTAAATATCCTTGACCTATTTCGGTTAGCTGTATTTTTCGGGTAGAACGTTGCAACAAACGCGCACCAACCGATTGCTCCAGCTTGTCAATTTCTTTGCTGAGCATTGAACTGGAGTAATTGAGCTGCTGCGCGGCTTGTTTAAAACTGCCCACCTCAGCGACTTTGGTAAATAAGGTCATGGCTCTAAGCGTATTCATCGGTGCTCCAGTAATCTTCTAAATAATCATAAATTCCAATATGGAAATAAACTATAACCAAAATGACAGTTTATTGTCCATTATTTTCTCTTTATACTGCGCTTCATCGATTAAATCACACCAGTCCATTAATATTAATCAATGAATTGGAAATTATAAAACAACTTGGAGTACATCATGAAAGCATCTTTGACAACATTAGCTGCCAGTATTATTTTGGCCACTTTTAGCCAAGCGGCATCTGCTGAAAATATCCTTATCGTCATGTCTGATAAAGACCATCTCAACCTCAAAGGCAGCGATGTGTATCCAACGGGTTTTTATCTCAATGAGCTAATGCAGCCAGTAAAAATGTTCATGGATGCCGGACATACACTGACATTTGCTACCCCTAAAGGGATGGTACCGAGCGTGGACAAGCTGTCTGACAACGAGATGTTTTTCGGTGGCAATAAAGACACACTTAAAGCGCATAAATCACTGTTAAAACAGTTGAAATTAACCGACAAAGCCCAATCGCCAGTGGTCAGTTTAAGTCGAGTAGAGCAAATTGGCTATAACAGCTTTGATGCCGTTTATGTGCCTGGTGGCCACGCACCAATGAACGATTTGTTAACAGATAAGCAAATGGGCACTTTACTCAAGCATTTTCATGAACAACAAAAAGTGACTGCGCTGGTGTGTCATGGACCCATCGCCTTGTTGTCAACACTGCCAAATGCTGCGCAATTCGTTGACACATTAGAGGCCGGAAAAGCGGTCACTACCCCCAAAGACTGGATTTATGCCGGTTACAACATGACGGTATTCAGTAACGGCGAAGAACTCGCCAGCAAAGGTTATTTGGGTGGCGGTGAAATGAAATTTTATCCGCAAGGTGCGTTGGCATCGGCAGGCGGAAAATACCAACAAAGCGACAATTTATGGCACCCGAAGGTGGTTGTCGACCGCGAGCTTATCACTGGTCAAAACCCGGCCTCAGCTGTCGGCGTAGCCCAAGCCATTCTCAACAAATTCATGTAAAGGACAAAATAATGAGCAGTGTAAACACAATGAAAGCCATACAAATTCACCAATATGGTGGCAAAGAAGTCCTGAGTTACCAGGACAGCCCGGTGCCAGCCATCGCTGAAAACCAAATACTGATCAAGGTGATTGCGACATCGGTCAACCCTGTCGACTGGAAAATTCGTGAAGGTTATCTACAGCAGATGATTGATTATCCAATGCCTTTCATTCCTGGCTGGGATGTTGCTGGTATCGTAGAACAAGTGGGTAGTCAGGTCAGGCAGTTTACTATCGGTGATGCCGTCTATTCTCGTCCCAACATAATGAAAAACGGTAGCTACGCAGAGTATATTGCCGTCGATGCCATTGAAGTGGCCAGTAAACCAGCAACACTTTCATTTATGGAAGCCGCGTCGGTGCCTTTGGCTGGGATCACCGCTTGGGAATCACTTTTCACCGCAGCCGACCTGCAAGCAGGTCAAACCGTGCTGATCCATGCAGGCTCCGGTGGCGTTGGCTCTTTGGCAATACAATTGGCCAAACACAAAGGGGCAAAAGTGATCACCACAACCTCTGCCAAAAACCACGATTTTGTTGCTTCACTGGGTGCAGATGAAGTGATTGACTATACCAGCGTGGATTTTAAAACCGTGGTGAAAGCGGTTGATGTTGTTTTTGACACCGTTGGTGGTCAAGTACTACAGGACAGTTTTGCAGTGATCAAACCCGGCGGTATGTTGGTGTCTATTGTGGAAACTCCTGATGGACAAAAAGCCGCACAAAATGACATACGAACTGAATTTGTGATGATTCAACCCAATGCGACCATTTTGCAACAATTGGCTGATTTAATCGATTCAGGTCATGTCCGGCCAATTGTTGGCGCTGAGTTTGGCTTAGCAGATATCGCTAAAGCCCATGAGTTAAGTCAAAGTGGCAGAGCCAAAGGCAAAATTGTGATACATGTCGCTGCGCTCTAAGTTCTAAGCAAAGCGAAAGTTAGCTGAGGTGGAGGTGATCAAAAGAGAGCAAGCAACTTGTTCTCTTTTGACCTATAAAGGGGGTCAAATCACTTGTTTAGGGGAACTTTTAAAACTGGCCAGTAAGGTCTCCATAACCCAAAATTATCTTAATTATCTATATTTAAATGTGTTCGGCTAATTTAGTATGTGAAATGTAATCCGCTCACTTGTCCACTTTGTTTTAAAGTGATCTTCTAGGGGTTTTTGGGGGCGAAAGCGAATGATGTTGTAGGCTTTTTCAAGGCTCACTATGTTATCTTTCCAGCCTGCTTTTACCATCACTTTCATAGCAGCGCTATCTGGGGAGGAAACAAACCAAACATTGTCATTTTGTATCATAGAGTTTGCAATGTAGGAAATTAGGTGCTGTTCGCCAGCATGGATGGTTTCAAAGCCTTCGAGGTCTTCCATCGCATCCTCTACGTCGTCTTCATCTATCGTCACTATGCATGTGAATTTATCTCGCAATAGATTCTCGTTTATATTAAATTCTGGCTTTCTTTTTTGGTGCCCCGTCTGAGTTTCTTCTATTACTTTTTCAACGCAGTGAATTGAAAATCCGCCGCAAATAGCGCTGAGACCACCAGTTCGGTGTGCTTCGATTATCACGTTTGTATCAAGAATTAGAATGTCATTGGCTTTCATCGTTTAAAACCTTGCTTCGACGTTGTGATAGTAAAAAGCCGCCTTTAATTCATCAATTGTTGTATCGAGTAGGTCGCATGCCTTCCTGACAGAAATAAGTCCTTTATCTAAGCTACTGCCAAGTAGCTCGATGAATTTTTTGTTGTATAGGGCGAAATCAGATTCTACCGGTTTGGATCCATTATGTATAATATTAGGGTTGCTTAAGAATTTATTGAGTTGCTGAGCGTTAATTAATCCTAAAAACTTTAACCTATACAATAGGGCACTGCTGCTTACGTGGAAAAAATCAGCTAATACATTGATGTGTTCAACTGATGTCAACGCTTCAGGTTTAGCAAATTTGATTACGCTTTGTTTTGGCATTAATAAGCTAGCCGCAAAAACATCAGCAAGTACCTCTTCATAGGGTTTTTTACCACCATGACTCTCTATGTGTTTCGGAGGAAGGGTTTTCCACGTCAAGCAATGAAATGCCTCATGGGCACGATTAAACGTTCTGCGTCCTTTTGGCTCGTTCTGATTAATAAACGTTACGTTAGAAAAGTGAGAGACAATAGCAGCCCCAGAAATACCGGAGGCTAAAGGAAGGTCAATACAATCTATGCCCAAAGTATTCTCTAAAAAGTATTCTAAATTCGCCCCAGGGTTGTCGCCAAGTTGATACTTATCAATAAATGCTTGGGCTATGCGCTCCACTTCAGCCGGCATCGAGTTTTTATCAACTGGCAATGCCATTAGTGGAGAGCGGGCTATTTCATTAAGTTGGCGCAACTCATCGATCATTGTTATAAGTTTGTCACCATGGTTCTCGAATGCTTTCATGTCATCTTCTGCAACGGCACGCCAACTATAGTAACTTTTTTCCACTGGCAAAAAAGGATCCATAAAATCGCTGCGAGGGCGGCCAAGCGCTTTTGCAATTCTTTTTAGTTCACCCTTTTGCAACAGACGGTTTGCTTTTTCGATTTCGCTAAGTGTTTGTCTGGAGTTAAAGTCTACCTGAGCGCTGAGTTCAGCCTGTGTCATCTCTTTTTCTTTACGAAAAAAAACAATACGAGATGCGATAAGACGCTGCTTCCGTGTGTTTTCTGTAGATAAGTTGTTCATCAGTCCGCCCTTTCAAAAGTTGCACCATTGTATATTGCAAAATGTATAATGCAATAAAAAGGCATAGTATTCAAGTGGGTTTTTATCTTGTGTTAGCTAGCAAATGTAAAAATGCAAGATGATTGAATAAAGAGATCAAGTTGCTTTCTAATGATACTTTTTATCAGCATTTTATTGTCCATAAAAAGTTTCTATAAACAAGCAACCTGACCCCCCCCATTGATTAAACTCGAAAAGTCAACATTTCGCGACCTGCTCCTCATCCCGCCCCTCATCCCTAAGACTTATCTCCCCCTTTGACTTGACCCCAATGCGTATAATTAAAAAACATCTGTCAAGTTATTGAGTATGCAGGGGTAATACTGTAATGTATCTAAAATTTTAATCATGGCAGCCGGGAAAACTCCATGTTTCTTCCGGCTAATAACAATGTTAGGTTTTAAGGAGTTTTGCATTTATGTCGAAATATGGCAGATCTATTAAAATATTTTTGGCTGATGGAAGTCCTACAGGTTTGCGCCATGTTGAAATTGCAAATTGGTCTGGACAAGCCTTAGCTTGTCCTCGTAGTCGGTTTTCTGAGTTAGGTGAATGGGAAGAATGTAAAAGACCAGGAGTGTATTTTCTATTTGAAAAAGCATCTGCTGATGAAAATAATCTTGCTTATATTGGTGAATCAGAAGATGTATTCAAACGACTTGCAGACCATGACCGTAAAAAAGAATTTTGGAATGAAGTAATTGTCTTTACAAGTAAAGATGAGAATTTAACCAAAGGACATATTAAGTATTTAGAAGCAAGGTTGATTGAAATAAGTAAAAGTGCGGATAGATATCAACTAGAAAATAGTAATACGCCAACTAAATCTAGCTTGCCTCGTGCAGATGCAGCAGCCATGGAGGAATTCATAGATAACATTAGAATAATTCTTGGTAGTTTAGGGCATCGCATTCTTGAAGCTACATTTACGAATCAAGATAGCACCCAGAATCAATTAGATACTAAAAAATCTCTAAGAGATTATGAATTTAATTTTAATATACATAATTTAAAATCGACCGGTAAAGTGACTGATGAAGGCTTCTTATTAATTAAAGGAGCTCAGATTGCCCACGCAACCTCACAAGGTTTACATAAAAGACTAATTGATATTAAAATTCAGGCGCTGAGCTCTGGAGAACTAGAAGATAAATCCACTTACTATATTTTACGTAAAGATAAAATATTTAGCTCTTCTTCTTATGCTGCATCATTTGTTACGGGAAACATTAGAAGTGGCCCCAAGAGCTGGAAAACACTCGAAGGTGATTCTCTTAAAATTCTCGAAGAAAAGTTGCTAACAACGACCTAAAACGGAACTAAAAATATTCGCGGTCAATGCCACATGGATTTAGGCATATATGAAGGCATTGATGATATTTAATCACCATTTGTGCCCGAACGAATTTCACACTAACCCTACATATAACCCCAATAATCACAGAGGGTAATCACAGAGGACAGTCACTTTTATCGCTGATATTTCAAGCAAATAAAGTGACTGTCCCACTGAGTCCCACCACTACTTCAGGCATGTTGGTCACGGGCGTTGGTAACTAGGGTCTAGTTACACCCTTGAGGTAGGTCGTAACTGACCACCAACTTCGCCGCAAAACCGGTTTCTTTGGATTCGAAGTCGAGTCCGTTTTTAGTCCCGCCAGAGGCGATAACAATACCGTTGTTGCTGCTGCCAATCCAATTTTGAACTCCGTTAACACCAGTGCTGTTAAGGTTGATGCTGTAAACTGTTTTTGAGCCTGGGGTAAATGAACCCACTTGGCTGCCTCGATTGGCCGTGCCACTGACAGAGTGCCAGGTTGCACTGCTTTCAGTCCAGCTGCTATTGCTCAAATACAAGTTGTAGGCGCCACTTGAGGTGTTGAAAACATCGACTTCAACTTTGGCAACGGTCACTATGGCACAGGTTGGCACGCCGCTCAGGTCCCATTTGAGCAGTGAGTCCATTACTCCGTAAGTATTGTCACTGGCATCTGCGAGCAAACCTTCATTGCTGCCATTGTAATTGGTCGTAGCACGGCTGCTTGAGATAAAGGTGTCATCAGTCACTGACAGCGTCAAGGTCGCGCTGCTGCCAGAACCACCACTGCTGCCAGTGTCAATCACTGTACGTTTGTTGGCATCTTTAATCAGTTTCAACGCTTCGCCAACACCGTTGGCATGCCACCAGTTGACATTGGTTGGCAAGGCCAGCGGGTCGTTGGCACGAGCGGTGCGGCTAAGGGTTGAAGCACTACCGTCAAACTGAGCGGTACGCACGTCGACACTATCCGTTGAAACACTTAATACTTTAAACTGTTGGATGCTGGCAAGGTCGATGGTCCAGGATTTTGGATCGTTCGCAGAGCGCGCTGGTGCCCCCCAGCTGCCTTCGCCGACAAATACGGTGCCGCCGTTGGTGGTGCTGGTGAAAGAACTGCCACTGGGTTTGATGGCCGTTGTCATTTTGTTGATATGAGTGTCTGATTCAACCACCAGGTTCATTGATTCATTGTAGAACTCGCTCGCCCACCAGTTAAACAACGTTGGATTGTCTGACTTGCCGGTATAATGTGGAAACATTGGTTTGTGGTATTGAGCAAAACGCCAGGCGACCCCTGCCCCGGCCCCAGCCAGATCATTGCCGAGCCAAGTGTTCATGGCTGACGCATAAGAAGACCAACCGCTATTTTGGAACTGACTGTTGAGGGTGTAAACTCGAAGCAGCGGAGAAACACCCACCGCACCATAG
>JBLGCB010000137.1:0-14070 GCA_047617105.1 Phenylobacterium sp.
GACTGAATTGACGCTGCATGGCACCAATGTGGTTGATATTTCAGCACTGAGTAATATGGCACAACTGACCGAGTTGGTGTTGCTGAGTAATGATGAAATCAGCGATTATACGCCGTTGAATAACCTCGCAGGATTAAACAAATTATCTTTGTTGTATGTGACCCTAGATACATTACCCACGTTAACCAATCCGTCTTTGCAGCAATTAACCTTACGCTCAAATCAACTCACGGATATCTCAGGACTCAGTGGTTTGACGTTGTTAACCCATTTGTCGATGCGCAACAACAAATTGGCAGATCTTTCGCCACTATCAGGGCTGAGTTCACTGACTCATTTGACAGCTAGAAGCAATGAAATTGTTGATATTAGCCCATTGTCTGGGCTGAGTGCTTTGGTTGAGATGGATTTGAGTGGCAACGCAATTGTGAACGTTGAACCTTTGTCTGTATTGCGTGGCTTAACCAGTTTAAATATCGGCGGTAATCCAGTCAGTGATATTTCCGCCATATCCGGGTTAACCGCGTTAACTGAGTTCTATGCGGCGGGTAATGGCATCACGGATATTACCGCTCTGATGAATCTGACGGCGTTATCTGAGTTGTGGCTGGGTAACAACGACATCAATGATATTTCATCACTGAGCAACCTTAGTGTTTTATCAACGTTATCTCTGTATCACAATAAAATCAGTGTGATACCGGCATTGGACAAAATGAAGGGGTTAGCAATACTGGGATTGGCGCAAAATCAATTGACTGAGGTTAGCTGGCTAGCAGGTCTCAATGGGTTGAAAAATTTGGATTTGAGAGAAAATAAAATCACTGATGTTAGCGGTTTGGCCACTGCCAATTTAAGCGCATTGACCGATTTGAACTTGGCTTACAACCAGTTAGTCAACTTGTCTGGATTAGAAGCAGTGCCGTCACTGACGACGCTGGAATTACGAGATAACAACATTCATACCATTTACAGTTTATTTGCGCTGACCAACTTGGCCACCCTGACTTTGTATCATAACGATGCCATTGAGTGTGTTGACTTGACTGCGTTGGTGAGTAAATTGAGTTTGACCACGGTGAATCATACCCATCGTTGTGCGCCAGTTGACCCGCCCCAAAATGCTGCGCCAACCGCCCATGCCGGGCCGGATGTTAGTGTGGTCGCTCAAACTGAGGTGATACTGGCCGGGTCAGGTAGCGACTCTGATGGTGAGATAAGCAGTTATCACTGGCGCCAAACGGCTGGCACTGCGGTGACATTTATCGATGCCGATGTTGCGGCTGCCCGATTTACCGCACCTGCGGTTAGCACCGATGAAACCTTGACTTTTGAACTGACGGTAACGGATGACGAAGGGGCGAGTGCGACCGATAGCGTCAATATTGTGGTACAAACGAGCGCTACTGTCGTGCTGATCAATGAAATTGTTTTTGCTGATCAATGGCTGCGGGCCTGTGTCACAGTACAAGCCAATAACAAAGGCTGGACCACTGTCGAACAAATGACCAGTTTGAGTTGTTGGGGAGATGGGATAGATTTTTCGCAGGCCATTATGGACATCAGTGGGATTGAACACTTGCGCCATTTGCCAGAGTTATTTTCATTGAGTTTGCCTAGCAATCAGATTATAGATATTTCTGCTCTATATAACCTTCACGAGGTTGATATCGATCTCGATCAAAACGGCGGCATTCGTTGTGTTGATTTTGATGCACTTGAAGCGGCATTAGGAGAAAATTATATCAGCAGAAACTTTAACTGCGCGCCGTAGGCGAATTGAAAAGCATGTGAAGTTGTTAAGTTCTGCCTCGGCGTGGCAATGGTGTCAACATTCGCGCCGGGACGGCGCTCCCACACTACCAATTACGTTCAAATAGCCGAAGAGGTTACAGCTTTGATTGGCGAATTGGCGTTGAGGGTTTGATAAACCGGCCAGTCATTGGTGTCTTCGCTAAGCTGGTTTTGGTTGGCAATGACATTGCCCGCCAAATAACTTTGCATGGTGTCTTTGAGCATTCGATATAAATCTACTGAGGCATCAATTTCTGACTTACGATTGGTTAAACTTTCAATGTTTAATCCTAATGGCACCTCTAAATGACCACACTGTTGCAAAATCATATTGAGGTTTTCGTGGCAAATGGTCACTGATTCACCCAGTGGGTTGGCTGCGGCCAAAATTCGGGTTTGGGTTGTTGGTGGCACTGATATGCCCAACCAGCGCATAAATTCCAGCGTCTTTTCACCACCACAGGGGGTAAACGTTAAGATCACTCTTTTGGCTTTGGTATTGTGCTCACGGCACAGTTGGGCGTAACTGGTGAGCAAATCTACTGTGGCCTGAGCATCATAAACCGCTTGTGAGATAAACAGTTCACAGCCTTGTTTGGTTTTGTCGAATAATCGTTGGTGTTCGTTGCGTTTTTTGGCGTGACGTTCAGCGATGGTGACGCCGCCTAAAAACAATTGATTGTCATCCTCTTTAACGGCCCGATAAGCATCTGGCAAATTGAGCTTAATTTGACCTGTGCATGAGGGGCTGCCCACCAGCACGATATTATTGAGTTGATAGCTATTTTCGGTTTCTTGTAGCCACTGCTTAAAAGCACTGACATCTCGTTGCGCGACACTTTTATAAGTGATCACATCAGTGTTGGATAATTGGCGTAATAGCTGGCTGTAGGCACGAGGATCAACTGTTTTTTTGAATGGAAAAGGGCGGGGTGCAGCAATACGGCTACTTTCATCCTGAATATCATAAACAATAAAGCCATCATATTCGACATCATGCAAGCGGCTGAGCAACTTGTCGGCAATCACAGCCAACTTGGTTTCATCAGTACCATCTTTTGGTGGCGTGGTGCCGATGAGATAAACGCCCTGAGTTGGGTCCTGAATCTTTTGTTGTAGTGATAAAGCCATTTGCCCGTCTACCCGTTTAGCCATCTGGAATTCTATTGGTGGCTACTATACCAGCCATTTAGACGGCTAGATAGCTTTTTTTGATCAAACGGTTCTTAAGAGGGTTTAAGTGTTACTATTCGAAGATTGTTAACTTTTGGTGAAAAAAGAGGTGATCGGTGAATATTAACAAGATGACACTATATATGGTGTCAAATGAATGCTAAGGTAAAGATTGAAGCGGTGTTGAGTACACTCAGAAAACGTAAAACTAACCTTTAATGTAATGAAGTGGAAGGATTGCTCGAGCAACTTGGATTTAGTGTGCGTGATGGTAAACGTGGTGGGCATAAAATATTTACTCATATTGGTTTACCTTTGTTCACCAGTGGTGGGTTTAATTGCGGCCATGGTAAAAATCCAGAGATAAAACCAGCGTACATTGTAAAGGTTATTTGTGTTTTAGAGCAATATGAAGCCGATTTACTCGTGTTCTTGGAGGATAAAAAATGATTGATGCAAACCAATATAGTATCACTGTACGCAAGGGCGTATTCGAAGGTGAAACTTGTTTTGAAGCGCGTGTAGCGGAGTTGCCTGATGTTGCGGAGTATGCAGATAGTTATGAAGAAGCCTACGCTTTAGCAATTGATACCGTTGAAACTACAGCTGAAATAATGGCTGAGCAAGGGAGGTGTATGCCATTGCCTATTGTTCCGGCAGATGATTATAGTGGCCGTGTAACGTTACGATTAGCAAAAAGTTTGCATCGTTCATTGACAGAAGTTGCTCAAAGCGAAGGCGTTAGTTTGAATCAGCATTTAGTCAACATTCTTAATTATTATTCTGGGTATGCCAAGACTCATTAAATGGGTAATGGTGACCCATTACCCATAGACTAAAACGACACCAGTTACATCAACTTCTCTTTAATCAAGCTGTCAGCCAACGTCATATCAACATCGGCAACCGTCGCGGCATTTTCAGTCAACTCCGTTAATATCTGCTTTTGAATCTCGCCTTTTCTTTGCGCCTCGGCATAAGGCAACAGATGAAACATCACCATGGAATAACGTGGAATGAAATGTTTCGGATGGCGTTTTTCCAACTCAAAAGCCAGTTCTTTTTTCAGCAGGTAGTTGGGTTCACGCACACTGGCGCGCATTTCAATGTAGTTATCCAAAGCTAAATCGGCAATGGCATTGCCGTTGGGCATTCGCTCATTGGCATAATCTGTAAATACCTCATCCCAGTTGTCTTGCGCGTTGCTGGCATGTTGATCGAGTATTTGATTTAAAATGCCCGCATCTTCAAAACCACAGTTCATGCCCTGACCATGAAATGGCACGATACCATGGGCCGCGTCGCCAATCAGCAGGGTATTGTGGCCATAATGCCAAGGATCGCAGCGAACCGTCGCCAAATGCCCGGTTGGGTTGGCCATAAAGTCTTCTGCTAGTGTGGGGATCACCGCTAGCGCATCGGCAAACTGTTCGGTGAAAAAGGCGGTGACTTTTTCTTTACTGGTTAGTTCGGCAAAGCTGTTTTCGCCTTCGTTAGGACAAAACAAGGTAACGGTAAAACTGCCGCCCAAATTCGGCAGCGCAATCAACATATATTCGCCGCGCGGCCAGATATGCAAAGCGTTCTTTTCAATCAGGTAACCATTATTCTTACCAGCAGGGATGCGAAGTTCTTTGTAGGAATGCCCCAACTGCTCCATGCGGTTAAAGCTGCTATCTGCTGTGTCAGATGTGGCCAATTTCTGGTGCACCGCACGGCGAACCACCGAACCGCTGCCATCGGCACCAATCAGCAAGTCAAATTCATGTGTGCTCTGTTCTTTGCTGACTTCGTCGCTAAATGAGATGATCTTGTCGTCAAAGTTGACGTCAGTAATACTTTTGTTAAAAACAAAGGTGACGTGTTCGCTGGCCTGAGCTTCATCCATCAGCAATTTATTTAAATCACCGCGTGATACCGAATAAATGACTTCGTCTTTGCGCTGACCATAGGCTTGAAAGTTGGTTTGCCCGGTAACGTCATGGACCATTCTGCCATTCATGGGGATCAGCATGGGTTCGACTTTGTCCATTAACCCCACTTCGTTGAGCGGATGAATGCCGCGATTGGCCAATGCCAAGTTAATAGAACGGCCCGCTGAAATATCGGTGGTGCGCATGTCTGGGCGTTTTTCAAAAACGGTCACTTGGTAACCGCGCTGGGCGAGAAAAATGGCGGTCAGCGAACCGACCGGGCCAGCCCCTATGATAGTAATATGTTGTGGTTTCATCGGTGAGCCTATTCAAATACGTTTTTTAAGGTCTGGACGAAGTTATAAACATCTTCGAAATTATTGTACAACGGCACCGGCGCGCAGCGGATCACGTTTGGTTCGCGCCAGTCGGTGGTGCATCCTGCGGCTTCAAGTGCGTTAAAAACATCTTTGCCTTCTTTACCGTCCATTCTGACACTCAGTGATAACTGACAGCCACGTTGTTGCGGGTCAGCAGGGGTGATGATATGAATGCGGTCGCCCATTTCGGCGTTGAGCAGATATTCCATATAGCCAGTCAGTTTGACTGATTTTTCACGCAATGGCTTGATCCCGCCTGCTTGGCTGAAAACATCCAGTGAAGCGCGAATAGCCACCAAAGATAAAATGGGCGGATTACTTAACTGCCAGCCTTCGGCTGTAGGAGTGGGATGAAATTCGTTGGCCATTTTGAATCGGGTGGCTTTGTCGTGACCCCACCAACCAGCAAAGCGGTTAAGTTCGGTGTTGATGACATGGCGTTGGTGAACAAAACAACCCGCCACCGCACCCGGACCTGAGTTGACGTATTTGTAGTTACACCAACAGGCAAAATCGACATCCCAGTCGTGTAATTGCATTTCGATGTTACCCGTGGCATGGGCCAAATCAAAGCCAACGGTAATGCCTTTGTCATGGCCCCACTGGGTGATGGTTTTCATGTCCAGCACCTGGCCGGTGTAATACTGCACCCCCGGTAACATCAATAACGCGATACTGTCGCCTTGTTCGTCGATAAGGGCTTTAATATCATCAGGATGGAGCAAATCTTCGCCTGCTCTGGGTTTGATGAAAATCATTGCCTCAGCGGGGTCTAAACCATGATGACGTAACTGGGATTCAACCGCATAGTGATCAGAGGGGAAAGCATGATCTTCAATGACGATTTTAAAGCGGGTTTTGGTCGGTTTAAAAAACGTCACCATCATTAAATGCAAATTGGTGGTGAGTGAGTTCATACACACCACTTCGTTGGCCTGAGCGCCTACCAATGCGGCTGATTGCTCGGTTAAAAACTCATGGTAAGGCATCCACGGATAGTCGCCTTCAAAATGGCCTTTAACGCCACGAGTTTGCCATTGGGTCAGTTCTTCATTCACGTATTTGCTGGTCAGTTTGGGCTGTAAACCCAGTGAGTTGCCGACAAAATAAACCTCGTTATCACCATTGGCTTGTTTGGGAATGTGAAATTCATCCCGAAAGTGTTTTAGTGGGTCTTGGGCGTCTTGTTGACGGGCAAAATCCAGGGTATTTTGGTAATCCATAATGATTGTTTCTCTTAAATATTGGTCTTTAAAGGTATAAGGCTAGGACTTAGCGGGATTAGCATCGGCCGACTCGGTGCTGCATCCAATTCAAACGGGGCAATTTGCAGGTTAAGCAAATATAAACCATCACTGATGTCAGCCCCGATATAGACCATTTCGGTGATGGTTTTAAAACTGAGTACCAGCTCATCCAAGGTGCGACTAAGCGGTTTGACCTGCCAAAATAGATGGTGGCTGCTGAGGTTGCCTTCATCATGCATGCGGTCAAGCGACGGAAAGTCGACCAGTAGATGTTTGACCCCGCGCTGGTTTAAATAGCGAATGGCATCATGACTAAAAAAGGGCGGATAGTGCAACTCATCATAGCTCATCGATTGTTTTTCAGCATCGTTGGGCAAGGTGCGTACTACCAAGGCGGCCAGCTCTTCATCGTTTATGTCGGCCAGTTGCTCGACCAGACAAGCTTTGTCGATAAGCTTGTCGCCGTTATCCAGCGCTGGAGTATAGTCATCGGTTGGGCCACTGACGAGGGTCGGCGATACGGTGATAAGTCGTGTCGCTAACAGGTTATCCTGTAATAACTGATTGACGCTTAGGCGCTCATCAATGATATGGCCAACACATTCGGTATGAGTGCCGTTGCAATGGGGCACCATGGTGATTTGGTCGACATTGCAGCTGCCACCTCGGCGAGTATCTCCAACAAAACCACCGCCTTCGATGGCATGTGCACTGGCGACTGGCACCGAAAAGTGATTCGGTTGTTCGCCATCAAAATGAACCGCGATGGCAATGTTTTTGCTGTCAGCCAGATGGGCCTGATAATCTTGCCCGTTGATGGTTGCGGTTATCTTCATGGCATGAAAATCTCTTTGGATAAGTCGAGCCAGTCTAGCGCAGTACCATGTAATAGTTGCGCTTTAAGGTCGTCGTCATAATCGCTGGTTTGAATCAGTTTACCGGGTTCTAGTTCGCCCAGTGGGAAGGGATAATCTGAGCCTAATGCGATGCGGTCGGCACCCATCAATTCAATCATATAGTCGAGTTTGGCCTTATCGTGCACCAATGAGTCAACATAAATCTTGTCAAGATACTCTCGCGGATTGATGTCATTATGCACTGCACATAAATCAGGACGAACGTCAAAACCATGTTGAATTCGACCGATAGTGGCGGGGAAAGAACCGCCGCCATGGGCAAAAGCAATCCGCAGCTTGGGTAAACGTTGCAATACCCCGCCAAAAATCATCGAACAGACGGCGCGTGCGGTTTCGGCCGGCATACCCACCAGCCAAGGCAGCCAGTAATCAGGCATTACACCGGTGCCCATCATATTCCATGGATGAACAAATACCGCGGCACCGAGTTCTTCGGCGGCGGCGAAAATGTCAAAAAACTCCGGCGAATCGAGGTTCTTATCATTGATATTACTGCCAATTTGTACCCCGGCCAGGCCAAGTTCTTTAACACAACGTTCTAGCTCTTTAATGGCCAGTTTGGTTGATTGCATGGGGATGGTGCCCAAACCGATAAAGTGTTTCGGTTGAGATTTGACGATACCGGCAATGTGATCGTTTAAAAAGCGCGATAAGTCATAAGCATCATTGGGTTTGGCCCAATAGCTAAACATCACCGGTACCGTGGACAAAACCTGCACTTGCACACCAAAATCTTGGTATTCCTTCATGCGCACGTTTTCATCCCAGCAATTGGACTCGATTTCCCTGAAAAACTGGTCATCTTTCATCATTCGGGCGCAGCCGCACTTGTGATGATCTAAATGAATAAAACCGCCATACCCGTATTTCTCTTTCAGGTTTGGCCAGTTCTTGGGCAATATATGGGTGTGAATATCAATGTTAAGCATCTGTTGGCCCTCGTGATTAGTCAAATGACAGCTTGTTGCTGTTTGGCATCACAGTGCCACATTTATCGCAGGTTCGGTTTGCTTCGCTTTCAAAGAAACGACCAAAAACTGCCTGAAAATCGGTTTCGATATTTCTCAGCGGAAAACGTTCGTCATAGAGCTTATGGTTACAGCTTTCGCAGAACCACATCAGACCGTCGATCTCTTCACGACGTTTACGTTCAATCACCAGACCGATAGAGTTGGCAAAGCGCACCGGAGAATGCGGAATACCCGGCGGTAACAGGAAGATATCACCCGCTTTGAGCGGATGGGTTTCGCGTTTGCCGTCGATCATCAGGTGCAGTTCCATTTCACCTTCAAGCTGGTAAAAGAATTCTGGCCCTTCGTTATAATGAAAGTCGCGACGGCCATTAGGGCCACCGACGACCATAACAATAAAATCGCCTTCAGGATATACAGCTTTGTTGCATACCGGTGGTTGCAGCAGGTGGCGGTTATCATCAATCCATTGTTGGAAATTAAAGGGTGGCATTATTTGAGTCATGGCTAATTCCTGTTGTTCTGTGTTATTCGCTTATGGTGGCGATGCATTTAAGTTCTATGGCGATGGGGGTCGGCAAACAGTTGATTTCGACGGTGGTGCGACACGGCTGATTGTCGGCGAAATACTCAGCATACAGCTTGTTGTAGGTGGCGAAGTCATCTTCCATATTGGTGAGAAAAACTGTGACGTCGACCAACTGGTCCCAACTCGACCCTGACTCTTCTAATATCCAACGAACATTGTCGAACACGTTGCGACATTGCAGCGCGATATCGTAATCGGTGATGTTGTTATTTTCATCAAGGGTGACTCCGGGGATCGCCTTTTGTCCTCTTTGGCGCGGGCCGACACCGGATAAAAACAGCAAATTGCCGACCTGACGGGCGTGAGGATAAGCGCCAACGGGTTCGGGGGCTTTTTTCGAATCGAATCGATTTGAATCGTTACTCATTAGGTTTCCCTTATGTAATATAGTAAAGTTTAAAAATGACCAACAGGCCACAAACATGCTTATTTTGGGTGTTGTTTATAAGGCTTAGTTCTGGCGATTCTCAATGGGTTTAGATGTGACCATGTAGATTAAATAGTAGACCAAAAGTTGAATTTATCCGCTTTTAAGCCATATTCAAAGCCAATAAGGGCATTGAATGGTATTGCTAAGATAAAAAATGGTACTAATTTGCCAGACAGGCGTGTAGAAGGGTGATCAGATAATGATCCATTTGCAGCCGAAGGTGCTGGCAAATATATGTCCTGAGGTTTTGATAACGCCGTTATTGACCATGGGTTTTAGAATAAAATCGTTTTAGTTGATGATTAACCAGCAACTTTATACGAAGTTATTGCCCAAATGTAAAGGAATTTTTTCGTAACTATCCAGTGCACTCATCTTTCGCATCATTACTGCGTTATTTTCGTACTCAAACAGTTACATATGCTTATATGCGCCTATTTTCCGTGCGAAAATGCCTTGCTCTGAAGCGAAATCTAAGCACGCTGAACAGTTACTTTTTCTTGTTGCTAGTGGTGGCTGTAAGAATTAAGGTTTATTTGCTTTACTTGTGCCAAATACATAGCCCAATAGCGCCGTTAAAGTGGGGAAAAGTACATTTAATAAGATGAGTTGTAGTATATCGAACCAAAATGTTCTGAATGAGGTTTGTTTGGCTTTTAAGGCGGCTGTTAATATATCTATGTCGGCTAACGCTTTCTCTGTGCCATCTTTTAAGTTTGTTATTTGTTCATAAGCATTAAAAAACTTCAATTCACCCCAAACAAAAATACTGAGCAGGACAATTAAAAAGCAGACCAAAACAGCAATAATGCCCCATGTCAGAGAAACTCCAGCCTTTTCCTTGCCTGTTAAGGGTTCAGGCTCTGTGACGAGGGCCTCATTTGGTGTTGAACTTTGGGCAGCCTTTAGATCTAATGCCATGGCTATTTTAACCTTATGAAACGACTTTTATCTTGGATAGTTCAGGCATCACAAGCCGATGAATTTCTTCGCCATTTTGGTTTGTTGAGAGGATAACACGATTGGATTCCATTTCATCTGAAGCCCAATCCAGCAAGGTCAGGGCGGCACGGGTGATATCAGTAGACTTTGTTAGCCCGAGTTTTTTTTGTACTTTTTTAAGGAAGTCTGTGTCGACTGCTACTCGAATCTCTGTGTTTTTGCTCATAAAAAACTCCAATTTTTATCCGGTTTTAATCCAATTATAGTGGATGAAACCTGACGTAACAAGGCATAAATAAAGATTAGCTATCCCTGACGCAACAATCCCTGTCCAATCCAATCACTCAGATAACCCATGGCAACCTGACCGACAGTTTCAGGAGAATGGTTTGTCAGTAAAAACTCACATAAGACAGAGAAGTTGTCGCCACCAAGTATCATATTAATCAGGGTTTCTTCTTCATGGGATAACGAGCGAAACTCGGTGAGTCGATCACCATTGCGCCATAGTAACCAGCAACTTTGTTGCGCTGTAGCAGGGTCTGGTGCCATTTCGGCTTTTAACGCTTGCCACGATTCAACCGCATTGGTATTGAGCTTAATCAACTGGACGCTGGGGTGAAAACGAAAGGTGAGGTTTGGCCAATCTTCAGCCGGAATTTGGTTGATGGATTGATGGTCAAAACGTGGTGCATCAGGCGCATCAAAAGCGCTGAGTAACAACCGTTCAAAACGGGCGATTTCGCTGATGATGGGGTGATCACAAAACGGTGGTTGTTGGGTCAGAAACGCAGGCAGTTGGTCGGCATAGTTTCGTAGTGAGGTATGCTGCGACGGATAAGCTTGGATATATTCGCTGACCATCTGATCAAAAAGGTCATCACCAAGATACATGCCCAACAGGTTGTGGTCGGTGTCGATGACTTCTTTGAGTCGGGCCTGATAGGCATTTTTATAAATATGTAGTCGGGTGTGATTATCAATATTACCCTGACTGACAATATGACTGATGATTGAGCTAGCGCCATTATCGGTTAGGTAATTGATCATTTGCTGTTGCAGTTGACGCAGTTGTTTTGGTGACTCTGGTGTTTGGTCAGTGGTCATGATGTATTCCTTCTAACAAGCAACAGGCTGCGAGGGCTGCGTTAGCGTTTCATTGGCAATAACACGGGCAATATCCAGTTCATCCAGCAGCGTTTGCAATGGCGGAATGTTGTCATCCCGTTCTATCATGGTGCTGACTGGACCAAAACGCTTTAAAGCATCGCGATATAACGCCCAGACCGGGTCGGCGACGTCGTGGTCGTGGGTATCAATGACATAATCACCGTAATCGCTGTGACCGGCGAGGTGGAACTGACGCACTCGGCTTGGGTCGATGCCGTTGAGGTAGTCTTCACAGGCAAAGTTATGATTGCGTGCGCTGACATATATATTGTTGATATCCAACAAAATATGACAATCGGCCCGTTGGGCGAGTTGATTGAGAAATTCCCATTCAGTCATTTCAGATTCTTTATAAGTGACGTAACTGGAGACATTTTCGATGAGAATTTGACGACCCAAAAACTCTTGTACTTCGCTGATTCGGCCAATTAAATGTTTTAATGTTGATTCATTGTAAGGCAATGGTAACAGGTCATGGGTATTGGTTTGATGGGCGCCAGTCCAGCACAGGTGATCGGATAACCACAGTGGTTGTAACTCATTGGCCAATACTTTTAGCTGGCGCAAATAGTCGTAATTGAGCGGATCGGTAGAGCCTATCGACATGGATACACCATGCATCATCATTGGGTAATGTTCGCGAATGGCGTGTAGATAATGCTTTGGTTTGCCGCCGCCAATCATAAAGTTTTCGCTGACCACTTCAAAAAAATCAACTTTGGGTTGGGTGTCTAAAACGTCTTGAAAGTGATCGGTTCTGAGTCCTAGGCCAAAGTCGGGTAGGGTTTTTGAAGCAGTATTAGACTGTGGCGTTTGGTTCATGTGTGTTGAAGTTCTCTGGTTTTGGTTGCCATGCATGAGTTTGATTATCATGCATGGGTTTGAGGTAAATCCACGTTATAAAGGTGCGCAGTGCGCACCCTACGATATTACGATACTTTTCCGCCAACGTCTGCACAAGATTTGGCAGAGGTGACAACAAAACCATGGCCTTTACAAACAGCCTGGCCTTTACAAGCGTTTTCTGCGGTTTTGCAGTCGTTGTGGCCTTTACAGACGTTGACATTATAACAATGAGAAAGATCAGTGACGTTAGCTTTACCGCGCCAAGCATCTTTCACTGTGCCGCCGATATCGCCACATGCTTTGGTTGGCATAGCGACAAAACCTTGGCCTTTACATGAACCGTGGCCTTTGCAGGCATTGCTGGCGGTTTTGCAATCGTTATGGCCTTTACACTGATTCACGCCGTAACAATGTCCGACATCAACGGTATTGGTGCTCGCCATGGCTGAGCTGGCTGATGAGCTTTCAGTTGTGCTGGTTTGAGCACAACCAACCATTGAGGCGACGGCTAAAGCGATGGCTGCGCCATTAAGTTTGGCTTGGGTTTTATGTTGCATGGGATAACTCCATTTTATGTGTAGATTGGTTTATATTGTTAAGGGTAAAGGGATAATCAATAGTGAGCATAGCTCAACTTTTTTCAATTTGTCGGCGAATCAAGTAATCAATGCTGACATAGCGACCTGATCCGATAAAAAACAGTGCCAGCAGCAGAATGAAATACGTCGCGGCAAACTCTATGCCATTATTGAGAATGACGATGCTGCCACTTTCGGTGAGCCATTCATAATCGCCATGGGTCTTGAGTATTTCAATAATGGCGTCTTTTTTATCTGCTGAGGCGACCACCCGGTCATTGGCAAAAGGTGCACCCGGATCGGCAATCGCCTGCCAGCCAAATTCACCGTGTACTGAGGTCATGGCAATCACCATAGTAAACATCATTGGAATGGCCATCAGTCGTAGGCCAAAACCGAGTAATAATGAGATAGCACCAAGCACTTCAGCACCAATGGCCAGTATGACCATTAACATTGGAAAGGGTAAACCCAGTCCCCAATCGTCATTGCCAAACCATTGGACAACGTCATCAAAACCTTCAATTTTATGGGTGCCAGCCATCCAAAAAATGGGCACTAAATAAAGCCGCATCAGCAAAGGGGCTAAAAAGTCCAATTTGCGGGTGGCTTTGAATAGGTTATCGCCTTGGTTAAATAGTGTTCTGATCATGCTGACTTCCTTTTGACTAATTTGTGCGCTATGTCGATTCTGCTTAAAAAGACCCGGGCAAGTTGAGAAAAGTCTCATTAAATTTTAATTTTTTGTTTGTGATGATATAGATTTGGGTTGTGGTTAGCGGTTGGATGTGGCGTTTTAACGGGCTTTATTGAGTTGTTTGGTGTGTTGGTTTTTGAGTGTTGTGAGGGGGAGAATGATAATGAAATGCAGATATGCTGGGTAACATTCCCGTTATAGGTTTGTTTGCGGTATGTGGTAGCTTAAGTTTTGATTGGTACCTTTGATACAATCCTGAAACAGTGCATCAATGACTTGGGGATGATCATTAAATACCTATGAGATCAAACAACCGTTGGATTCTTCTAATCTATTGATTTAAAAAGAATTTAATTTCAAATATGATAACTAATTATCCCACAAATTTTCCCCGATATAAGATAAAAATAAAAGAAATCAGTC
>JBLGCB010000138.1:0-13992 GCA_047617105.1 Phenylobacterium sp.
ATGCCAGAGAAAAAGCGTGGCAAACAAAACAAGGTTAGCAACGATTTGTAACAAGCTTATGGCAACTATTCATGGTTGTGATGAGCAATAAAAATTATTCTAAGTGCGCAGGTTAGCCTTTGAACTTTTGGTCAGGCTAATGACTGTGGATTTTTGGTTTCCCAGGGACGTCATTTGACAATCCTTATATACAAGAATTATTGAGGTAATAACATGCAAGTATCTGTAGAGACGACTCAAGGTCTAGAACGCCGTCTTACCATTACAGTTCCTGCCGATAGCGTAGATACTGAAATTAAAAACCGTCTTCGTGATTTGGCTAAGACCCAACGTATTGATGGTTTCCGTCCTGGCAAAGTGCCAGTGTCTGTGATCCGCAAGCGATATGGTCAGGCAGTCCGTCAGGAAGTGTCTTCTGAACTGATGCAGCGTAACTATTTCGATGCCTTGAAGGGTGAAAAAATTAACCCGGCCGGTAATCCGCAAATCTTGCAAACCACCAACGAAGAAGGCAAAGACCTAGAGTTTGTTGCCACTATCGAAGTGTATCCTGAGGTTGTTTTAAAAGACCTATCTGAATTGACCATCGAAAAACCAGTAGTGGCTGTTGAAGATGCTGATTTGGATAACATGCTTGAAACTTTGCGTAAGCAACATGCCACGTGGAAAGAAGTTAAGCGTAAATCAAAGAAATCAGACAAAGTGACCATGAACTTTATTGGTAGCATTGATGGTGAAGAGTTTGAAGGCGGCAAAGCGGATGACTTCGTCCTTGAGCTTGGCAAAGGTCAGATGATCCCTGGTTTTGAAGATGGCATTATCGGCGCTAAAAAAGGCGAAGAAGTGACGCTTGAAGTAACTTTCCCTGAAGATTACCATGCTGAAGAACTTAAAGGTAAACCTGCACAGTTTGTGGTTAACGTCACTAAAGTTGAGCAAGAAGAGTTGCCAGAAGTGAACGATGAGTTTTCTACTTTGTTCGGTGTTGAAGAAGGTGGTGTTGAAGCCCTGAAAACTGAAGTGCGTAAAAACATGGAACGTGAATTGGCTCAAGCAGTAAAAACCAAAGTAAAAGAGCAGATCATCAAAGGCATTTTGGCCATGCATGAACTGGACTTGCCAAAATCAATGATTGACCAAGAAGTTGAAGGTTTGCGTCAGCAAGCCATGCAACGTTTTGCCGGTCAAGCTGATCCGGCTAACATGCCAGAATTACCAGCAGAATTGTTTACTGAACAAGCCAAAGACCGCGTTAAAGTGGGTCTGTTATTAGGCGAAGTCATCAAAGCAAATGAAATGCAAGTCGAAGACGAGCGTGTCAGCACCTTGGTTGAAACCATGGCCTCTGCTTATGAAAACCCGGCTGAAGTGGTTCAATATTACATGTCTAACAATGAGTTGTTGCAGCAAATGCGCAATGTGGCATTGGAAGAACAAGCGGTTGAAATGTTGGTAGAAAAAGCTGCTACGACTGAAAAGCCAATGCAATTTGACGAACTGATGAATCCAAAAACTGAACAACAGTAATCGATTTGCCTGTGGGTTTTAAAGGCCCGCTTAAATTTTAGAATGGCTCAGGTGTGAAAGCCTGAGCCATTTTTATTTCGCAAGGATTTAACCTATTATGTTTAGCAATCAAAGCAGTGAAAGTAGCAAATCATTAGATCCGCAAAGCGCATTAGTGCCTATGGTGGTTGAGCAAACGGCCAAAGGTGAGCGTTCGTACGATATTTTTTCTCGCTTGCTCAAAGAGCGAGTGATATTTTTGACCGGTCAGGTTGAAGATCAAATGGCCAACTTGGTTGTTGCCCAATTATTATTCCTAGAATCTGAAAGCCCTGAAAAAGATATTTTTATCTATATCAATTCACCAGGCGGTTCAGTCACCGCAGGTATGGCGATTTATGATACCATGCAATTTATAAAACCTGATATCAGTACTGTTTGTGTTGGCCAAGCGGCCAGTATGGGCGCGTTTTTGTTATCTGGTGGTGCCAAGGGCAAGCGTTATTGTCTGCCTAATGCCCGGGTGATGATTCATCAACCTTTAGGTGGATTCCAGGGTCAGGCATCTGATTTTGAAATTCATGCCAAAGAAATACTTGGCATCAAAGAGAAACTGAATCGATTGCTGGCCGAGCATACGGGTCAGGATTATGAGAAGGTTGCTACTGATACTGATCGTGATAATTTTTTAAGTGCTGAAGAATCCGTTGAATATGGTTTAGTGGATGCAGTATTTGCCAACAGAGACATTAAATCTGTTTAAAAGCTACGTTTCAAGACGGGCACTACTTAAACCGTCTTAGAAGACAGGCAGTCATCAAAGGTTGCCTCTTGACCTGTAAAGGGTTTAGGTTGTAGTATGACTGTTTGCACTTGGCGGAGGTTTTGACCTCGCTAGGTACAGCATGGTAGCCAATTTAAGGATTGAGTTGTTCAGAATTGTCCAAAAAGCGTTTTGTGAGTGAGGGTGTTAAATGTCGGAAGACAACAAAGATGGTGGTAACTCGAAGTTACTTTACTGTTCGTTTTGCGGAAAAAGTCAGCATGAAGTGAAAAAGCTTATCGCTGGCCCGTCTGTTTATGTTTGCGATGAATGTGTTGATTTGTGCAATGACATTATTCGTGAAGAAGTTAAAGAGATCGTGCCAAAGAAAGCGTCTGATAAATTGCCTACGCCTATGGAAATTCGTGGGAATCTGGACGATTATGTTATCGGTCAGGAGCACGCGAAAAAGGTCCTATCGGTGGCGGTTTATAACCACTATAAGCGATTGCAAAACAGCAATATCAAAGAGAAAGATTCAGTTGAATTGGGCAAAAGTAATATTTTGTTGATAGGTCCTACTGGTAGCGGTAAAACGTTATTGGCAGAAACCTTGGCGAGAATGCTTGATGTACCATTCACTATGGCTGATGCAACGACGTTAACCGAAGCGGGTTATGTCGGTGAAGACGTAGAGAACATCATTCAGAAGCTGTTGCAAAAGTGTGATTACGATGTCGAAAAAGCCCAGCGTGGTATTGTTTACGTTGATGAAATTGACAAGATTTCGCGTAAATCAGAAAACCCGTCAATCACCCGTGATGTTTCTGGTGAAGGGGTGCAACAAGCCTTATTGAAACTCATTGAAGGCACCATTGCTTCGGTACCTCCGCAAGGCGGCCGTAAGCACCCACAGCAAGAGTTTTTACAGGTCGATACCTCTAAAATCTTGTTTATCTGTGGTGGCGCATTTGCCGGACTCGATAAAGTGATTGAACAACGTAGCCTGACTGGTACCAGCATTGGTTTTGGTGCGACGGTTAAAGGTGCAGACAGCGTCAGAACCTTGTCTGAAAACATCTCTAATGTTGAACCACAAGATTTGATACGCTACGGGCTTATTCCTGAGTTTATCGGTCGTTTGCCAGTAGTGGCAACCCTGACAGAGCTTGATTTGGATGCGTTGGTACAAATACTTAGCGAGCCGAAGAACGCGATTACCAAACAGTATAACGCTTTGTTATTAATGGATGGTGTTGAACTGGAATTTCGTGATGATGCGTTGGCGGCGATTGCTGCCAAGGCAATGGAACGTAAAACGGGTGCTCGTGGTCTGCGTTCTATCGTAGAACATATTTTGCTTGATACCATGTATGAACTACCGTCGATGGAAGATGTCACTAAAGTGGTTATCGACGAAGGCGTGATTAAAGGTGAATCGGATCCGATTTTGATTTACCAAAGCAATATCAGCGATAAAGCCGCTGGCGAATAATTCGCGCTAAAATCTCTATCAAAAAAAGCCCTTATTAATAAGGGCTTTTTTATTGGGGAAAGAGCAATGCCCGAACGAAGGTTATCAATGCGTTGTAGGGTGGACCGTTGACCGAGGAACGAGGGAAAAAAGGTTGCGCATTGCGCAGCATTGCCCACCATTAACCACTTGAGCGGCATACAGGCGATCAATAGCATTAACACGGCAGCATAATACAGCGCTAACTTACGTAGAGTCATAGATTTATCATTATCGTTGAGATTACCTTAAGATTAGCTCAAAGATGCAAAAAAGAAGAGAAGTTTTATCTGGGGTTGGCAGAAAAAGTAGGATACAATCAGGGTCCTTACTATTGATGTTTCTATAAAATAAACAACTAAATAAACATACACCATAATGAAGTCATATAAAAATAACAACAGCATCGTAGTCGATGCTATGGCCAACGATATCTGCGCTCAATCATCTCGCCGTGCCACTGCTCGTGGTGCTCTTTTCATTGGTTGTCTCTTGATGCTGCCACAAGCTACTTTGGCTCAGCAGACCTCTTCGTCGGTGGTCAAAACCACTGACGCTGTCGTTTACCCTGATAATTTCTTTGCCCAATACCAGCCTCGTAATGCCTTAGAAATGATTGAACGCTTACCCGGATTTTCTTTTGATGAGGGGGATGATGGCCGTGGTTTTGGTAGCAATGCTGGCAATGTATTAATTGATGGTGCTCGACCTACCGCTAAATCTGGTGGCTTGAAGGGCGTACTCACCCGTATCCCAGCAGGTCAGGTATTGCGTATTGAAGTGATGCGCGGTGGCATTAGCGCTGGGGAAGCAGAGGGCCAATCTATTATTGCCAATGTTATTCGCAGCAAGAATCTCACCACTGGTAACTGGACTTTGAGAACCAGACAGGCCGGCAGCAGCAGTGTGCAGCCGAACTTCGAAACGACCATAAGCACCCAAATGGGCCTATGGGAGACATCATTTGGTGCGGATGTTGGTGCTGACCCGATGCATCGTAGTGCACTAATAGAAAACCGGGGCGCAGACAACCGCTTATCATCGGGCACCCGAGAATCATCCGACAGTATCAAGCGATTTGGCTATGTTAATGGTGAAGGTGCGCGTCAGGTGGCTAATGGAAAATTAACCTTAAATGGCCTATTTTCATCTTCTGTGTGGAAAAATGATCTGTCTCGCGATATTTTCCGTGATCAGTTACCCGATGGTGGAGCGCCTGATTTATTCCGGAGCTTCAATGAAAAGCAGAAGGTCAATGAGGCTGAATTGGGGATTGACTGGTCTGGGGTTGAAGATCACTGGAAACTGCATCTGATAGCGTTAGGACAGGTTAATGATGAACGTTATGATTATGAATTTCGTGACCAAAATAATTCTGATGGTGAACCGGATAGTGTATTTGTCCAAGATGGGCTGAAAACTGAATATGTGCTTCGTACTACTTATGGTGAGGTCGGTAGCGCTCAATTCAAACCAGAGTTTGGGGTTGAAGTGGCGAATAACCGTTTGGATACCGGTGCCATATTTATCGAAAGCAACATCACCACGCCAGTACCTGGCAGTGATGTGGTGATCCAAGAGTGGCGCGGTGAAACCTTTGCTACATTTGTTTATGAGGCCAGTTCGGCTTTGTCTGTTGAGGGCGGCGTTACCGTCGAATTCTCGCAAATCAAGGTGACAGGTGCGGCTGATAAAGAACAAACTTTTAAATTCATTAAACCAAGACTCTCATCCACCTATAAATTTGATGATGATATCAGCTTAACGTTTGAAGCTCAGCGGCGGGTAGGGCAGCTTGATTTCAGTGATTTTGCCACCAGTGCCCAAGCAGAGGATGACCGCACCACGTCGGGCAATCCTCAGTTGGCACCTGATCAGACCACGGAACTGTCGATGACGTTCGATTGGAGTTTTAATGAACGCGGCAGCCTTAAGATGACCGCATTTCGTGAATGGCGCAGCGATATTTTAGAACAGATTGAATTGCCGGCAGATGATCAGGGTTTTGTTGGTCAGGGGTTAGGCAATGCGGGTAAAGCACAAACGTGGGGGTTGCTCACCGAGTTGAACATGCCGCTGGATTATGTGCTGCCCAATGGTTTGATCCAAATTAATTATCGTTTACGGGGGTCTCATTTTGATGATCCGATCATCCAAGCTGATAGATCCATCAGTAATTATACCCCTGATTATTTGCGTTTTGAATTTCGTCAGGATTTGACCGAGCAGCAATGGGCTTGGGGCATTAGTTATAAAGGCTCTTTTCGTTATAATAGATACTTAGTGGACGAAATTCAAAGCAATGAAGCGAATCATCGATATAACTTTTTTATCGAAACCACGCGTTTTTTCGGCGTAAAAACCCAATTTTTTATCGAAAATGCCAATACCACCAGACTCCCTCGAACGAGAATGTTTTATGATGGTACTCGGGCAGGCGCGTTTGTTGGTAGTGAAATTGCTAAGCGCAAAAATCGTGCTGCCTTTTTATTGTCTTTCTTTGGCACCTTTTAACGAACTCAGGTTAGGCGTGGTGAATATTGCAGGTCTGGTGATAAATAGGCTATAATTCCGGTCAATTTTTCAAACAGACAGGATCTTCAAAGATGCAGAGCGACGACCAACTATGTGATATTGGCTTTATTGGCCTAGGCGTGATGGGTAAAAATCTGACTCTTAATTTGGCCGATAACGGATATAGAGTCGCAGCGTTTGATCTGGACCACAGTAAAGTCAACGACGTACTGGCACAGGATGAAGCAGAACGGGGCACTGATGCGGCCCCACGTATTGAAGGTTGCAGTTCATTCACCGAATTATTATCAAAACTTAGTGCCCCCCATTTGATTGTTTTGTCTGTGCCTGCGGGTCAGGCCGTTGACGATGTCTGTGACCGATTGGTTGATGCTGGTATTCGCGCCGATGATATCGTGGTCGATACGGGCAATAGCTTATGGAGTGACACTATCCGCCGTGAAAAAGACTATCACGGCAAATTTATTTTCTTTGGCACTGCCGTTTCTGGTGGTGAAGTCGGTGCCCGTTTTGGTCCGGCACTGATGCCCAGTGGCGACCCCTATGCATGGACTCGAATCGAACCGATTTGGCATGCGATTGCGGCTAAAGTCGATCCGCAAACGGGCATGGCGCTGGAGCGTACCGCAGTTGATCAGCCGTTAACGCAAGGCGAAGCCTGTGCTGATTACATCGGTCCTAGTGGTTCTGGTCATTACGTTAAAATGGTCCACAATGGTATTGAATATGCCGATATGCAGCTGATTTGTGAAGCCTATCAAATCATGCGTGAAACGCTGGCGATGACGCCGGGTGACATTGCTCAGGTCTTCAGACAGTGGAATGAAGGGGTACTAAACAGTTACCTGATTGAAATCAGTATCGAAGTATTAGAACAGCAAGACGAAGAGACCGGGTTGCCGTTGGTCGATGTGATTTTAGACCGAGCAGGACAAAAAGGTACTGGGTTATGGACTGCGGTAAGCAGTTTGGAGGTGGGTAGTCCAGCGACCACCATTGCCCATTCGGTTTTTGCTCGTTCGTTGTCTGCGATGAAAGACGAACGTAAAGTGGCGGCGACCAAATTGGCAGGCCCTGAACCAGTGGCGGCGACTGCTGACTCTGCCGAGATTATCCAGAATCTGCATGATGCTTTGTATTGCTCAAAAATTTGCGCTTATGCGCAAGGTTTTCAGCTGATGAAGATGACTTCAAAAGAGCAAAAATGGCCGTTGAACTTTGCCGCTATCGCTAGAATTTGGCGTGCTGGTTGTATTATTCGCGCTGCATTTTTACAGTCGATCACCAAAGCCTATGATTCAGATGAAGGCTTAGAAAATCTGTTGTTGGATCCGTATTTCAGCACTCAGATTGCCAAATACCAGCAAAACTGGCGTCAATCTATCGCTCATGCGACATTGTCGGGTGTGCCTTGTGGCGCGTTTAGCTCAGCGTTGGCTTATTACGATTCTTATCGCAGTGCAGTGCTGCCTGCTAACCTGTTACAAGGTCAGCGGGATTATTTCGGTGCCCATACCTTTGAACGGGTAGATAAACCCAGAGGTAAGAAATTTCATGTGCGCTGGAATGAAGAAGGACGGCCACAAGGTGCGGTGAACTAGTGTTACATTCGATTACAGTAGGTTAATTTATGGGCTGATGGACTGGCCCAACATTTCAATTAAATGAGGAAAAATCGATGAGTAAATCGAACAAAAAAAGCAACAAGGCGCTGATTAGCGACTCCGAGCAGAGCAACAATGTGCCGACCCCGATGCCAATAGAGATAGGCAGAGGGAAAATTAAAGATAACTTTTTGGCCGCGATTGTGACCTCACGTGTCTATCGCCAACAAGTGGTTCAGGCTAAAAAAGGCAAAGGGTCATTTCAACGCAAGGAAAAGCATAAAGACAAAGGACGAGAGTCCTGGTTAATAGCGGCTTAAGGTTTAGCCTTTTAAAGCCGCTATCAACGAGGACTTTTGTAACATAGAACTTCGTAACGTTATTGCATGGTCTGGTAAAACATTACCACCAGAATTACCGGGCAAACCAGCTTGACATACACCGGCCAAATCTTCCAGAACACTGACGATTCCATTTCTGGACAGCCCTGTTGCAACTCCGCCAATATCGCATTACGAGACCATATCCAGCCAGCAAAGATACACAGCATCAGACCAATTAACGGTTGACTGTATTGGGTGGTGGCAGAAATCACCAAGCCAAATAATTGCTCAAAATTAAAGATGATGATGGCACTGAGCACTAAGATCATCAGACCTATCATCCATGACGCCTTCTTACGCCCCATTTGGCTGTTTTCGACCGTAAAGGCTACGGGGACTTCAAGCATGGAGATAGATGACGTGACCGCAGCGATGCTCATCAACACAAAGAACACCAAAGAGACAAAGTTGCCGATAGAGCCCATAGATTCGAACAGTGCCGGGATAACGGTGAATATCAGGCGGTCGCCATCAATTAACGCACCAGACTCATTATAAATGGTGACGCCATTGTGCAAAGCAACATACATAGCAGGAATGATCAGCAAACCTGCCAGAATAGCAATGCCAATATCGACCAGCGCCACAGAGGCGCCCAGAACGGCGATATTTTCTTTTTTGCTGACATACGAGCCGTAAATCAACATGGTGCCGACACCCAGTGATAATGAGAAAAAGGCCTGTCCCATGGCACTAAGCAATAAATCAGGGCTGAATACCTTACTGAAGTCTGGCACCCAAAAAGCTTTCCAGCCTGCACCAGCGCCTTCCTGAGTGGCCACATAGATGATTAAAGCGACAATTAAAAAGATCAGCATTGGCATTAAGCGGGTAGACCATTTCTCGATACCATCGCTGACCCCACGGCTGACAATCATGATAGTAAACACTGAGAAAACCGCGCAGAAGATCAGGTTTCTTGAGGTGGAGAATTCCACCAACCATTGGGAGGTTTCACCTAAGCCAATGATTTCGCTGACGGATTGGAGGCAATAAGCCAGCATCCAACCGGCGACAATGGCATAAAAGCTTAAAATCAGACTGACCACTGCCAGCCCCCAAAAGCCGGTAAATTTGCCTAATAATTTGGCGGGCTTACTGGTTGAAATGGTTTGCAGTGCATCGACCATATTGGATTGTGCATGACGACCAATGACCAGCTCTGCCATTAAAATGGGGTAAGCCAATAAAAACGTCAATATGAGATAAACCATGACAAACGCTGCGCCGCCATTACTGGCGACCTGGGTGGGAAATCCCCAAATATTACCTAAACCTACCGCTGAACCGGCGGCAGCGATAACAAACCCTAACCTTGATGAAAACTCTCCGCGTGCACTCATAGTAAAACTTCCGACCTTATCGATTCTTTAATCGTTTGATTATATGCAATTGCGGGGGAATTGATACACTTTGAGGTGGGTTAATTTCTGCTGGTATCATTTTGTTGTTCTAGAAAGGGGGGAGGTTTGGTTGGCAATTTGGTAGGGTGCGCACTGCGCACCATAAATGTGGAATTGCGACAATCCCATTTTATACCATGTTGGGCATTATATTCATGGTCATTTTCAACGTGGGCATGGTGATGACTGGAGGTTAATGGTGCGCCAGACCGTTGATTTAATCGCCGTAGGATGGGTAGAGCGGAGCGAACCCCATCATTTGTGCCAGAAATTGCCGTGAAATCGTCATTTATTGCCAAATTCTGATGGGTTTCGCCTTAGGCTCTACCCATCCTTGTATCTCTCCGCAATGAATGGTTAGCTATCATTCATTGTGAAAAAGAAGTCAGATAAAGTTTGCACCCATCCTTAGCGCATTGATGCTGTGACGTAGATTAAACCCTGACTTCTTAACTTCTAAAAAAACTGAATGGTATCCAAGCGCTCTAAATTTTAGATGATGCTGAATGAACAAGGGGAGTACATATAGATGTTAGCTTTTACAGGTATTGATGTTAGTAAAGAGAAATTAGATTTAGGTTGGTTACGAGATCCGACGACCGGAAAAAAGAAAAATAAAACGATTAAAAATACTAAAAAAGGACACGAACAGGTTGCTGAATGGTTGGTCAAAAACACCAAACAAAAACCAGAGAATATTGTTGTTGTATTAGAGCCTACGAATGTCTATCACGAAGGCTTAATGTATTTCTTAAATGAAAAAGGATTTAAGATATTTCTTGCAAACCCAGCGAAAGCTAAACAGTATGCCAAATCAATTGGAGTGATCCACAAGACAGATAAAATGGATTCAATTATTCTCGCGTATTACGGGCAAGCCATGCAAATCAACCATAAGTACTGGATACCAGAGTCCAGTGAAGCTAGGGCGCTCAAAGCGATGATGAGGCGGCTAGAGGCATTAGAGAAAGATCGACAAAGAGAGTTGAATCGACAAGATGCTTTTGAATTTAACCCGGCCAGTGAGCGAGTGACGCAGTCATTACAAGAAATAATAGAAGCTTTAGAGAGTGAAATTGCGGCATTGGAAAGCGCTATCGATCAGCATATTGAAAGCCATCTAGTGTTAAAAAAAAATCGTGAACTATTGGAAACAATTGCAGGAATTGGCCCAGTGATGTCGCGAGAGTTTACCTATTTATTTGCTGCAAAGTTGTTTGAAAACTCAAAGCAAGTAGCCGCTTACCTTGGACTCATTCCTCAGCTGAATGAGTCAGGGAAGTTTGTAGGAAGAACAACGATGAGTAAAATGGGGCCTGCTAGATTTAGAGCCAAATTATACATGGCGGCAGTGGTAGCGAGTAGTCATAATCCCGATATTAAGAGTCAAAAAGAACGGTTGCTGACCGCCGGAAAAACGAAAATGCAAGCATTGGGCGCCGCAATGAGAAAATTGGCACAAATTTGTTTTGGTGTTGTAAAACATCAAACCGAATATCAGCCTCAAGTCAGTTAAAAAACTGCTTGAAGCTGATTGTGAGAGATGGTATCTACGGTCAAACGGGACTTTTTCAACAGCCTCGCGCAGTGCGCACCCTACTCAGATATATACCAAACCCACAAAGATTCGAGAAGCACCAAGGTCCTACTAACAAGCCCCCAACAACTTCCATACTCCCCATTGACCACTGTCGCTCGGTACTTCGCCGCTGGTCCACCATTTGTTTTGATATTGGTTGCCAAGATAAGCCACCTGGTCACCTGCGCGAGGATAAACGGTGCTGGCATTCCACTGTGGCATAGATGAACAGCCCGAATCAGCCGCCTTAACCTCGATATTCACCGGGTTTGAGGTAGCGGTGAAAGCGTGGTTATCAACGGCGACGACGGTGAGTTGGTAATTGCCTGGCGCGGAATTTTGCCAAGCATAGGTATAAGGCGCGGTAGTGTCGACACTAAGTAAGGTATTGTTTTGATAGAATTCGACCTGGGCGACGGTGCCTTCGTTATCTTCGGCGATGGCGTGAATATCAATCACATCGCCATGCTGGTATTGCTGATTATCGTCGGGCGTGACGATGTAAATCACTGGCGGTTCACCACTAAGCACTTCAACATTCACCGAGGTGGTAGCGCTACCACCCGTAGTGTCTGTCGCGACCACTTTGATTTCGTGTTGCCCCAATGAAAGGGGGTTGAGTTCAAACTGATAAGGTCTGGTGTACAACTCGGTGTGCAACTGATTGTTGATGTAAATGCTGACTTTGTTGATGGCATCATCGCTGCTGCCCGCACTGGCATTGATGGCAATGGCGATATTATCACCCAGTTGAAAGCTATCGCCCTGTGAAGGAGAGGAGATGCTCACTGAAGGTGGCAGGGTTTGGTCGATATCACCAACAATGCCGCCAATCCAGTCGGCGAAAGACGAGACCCGAGCAAACATTGATGGGGCGATATCTGCACAGTCTTTACCCCAACTGACAACACCGGCCAAAATCACTTTATTGCCTGATGGTACCACCAATGGACCACCGCTATCGCCATTGCAGGCACTTTTGCCGCTGTCCCATGCGGGCAGTTGATCATCGGTTAATTGGTGGATGCCATACTGGCTTTTGAATACCGCTAGTGCGTCAGCCAAAGACACCAAGTGCATATCAACGGATTGCAATTGGCTTGGGTTTGAACCGGGAGAACCCATTTTGCCCCAACCGGTTAAGGTGGCCAATACGCCGGGGTCAACCAAACCTGCGTTGACATGGGCGCTGGTGGCATAACCTATCGCGGTGATATTAGGGCTAGTTAAATCTAAATCTTGGCTTAATTTGAGCAAGCCAATATCTTTGCCTGACTTGGTGTCGTAAAAACCCGGATATTTGTGGACTTCACTGACGTCGATGCCGTTGTTTAGATTTGCTCTGAGGGATTGTCCGGCCACCACAGTGACACGTCCGGGACTGATACCCCACAAACAATGGGCAGCGGTGACCACCCAGTTTTTGGCGATAATGGTGCCGCCACAAAACTGGATACCGGAGTTGTTGATTAAAGCCACCTGATAGGGGGCTTGGCTAATGTCGATGGTGTGACCACCGACCACACTTGGCGGATTGCTGTCGGCGGCATTAGCGCCAAACATACTTAAGCCAAGAGCCAGTGGGATAATAATTTTTTTCATGTTTTATTCCTGTTCTTTTGTTGTTTTTAGGTGCTGTTTTTAGGTGCTGTTTTTAGATATTGATGATTAGATTTTTGTAAAACCACAAGTCGACAATCGAATGGATATTGGCCACTTGTTACTTGACTGTAACATGAAAGTTCTCGCAGGCTAGCTCATTGGTATATACAAGTGAAGAACGAAGATTCAATGATTAAAAACGCAATGTAACTCAAGCTTGACAGTTGAGTTTATGATGACAGGGTTTTGTTGGCGGCGAATTTAAGCAAGCCAGTAAAATAGCACTGATAAATTGATTAGCTATGGGCGGGTGTGCAGGTGGCATGTTTACGCTGTTGTCATTCAAACTTTACGTATGGATCATCATAACCAACCTTAGATGCAAATAATCAGCGTAATAAAAAGCCATTGTGTGCTGTTGTCGGGGTAGCTCGATAAGGTTCAATCGCAAAATGGCCTCGCTTTTGTGCTGGCCCATGAGTTGGCGCATTTTAAAAACCGTGATCACCTGCGCTCAATGGGCCGGGGTGTTATTATCCTTATCGACCTTGATTGGTGATGTCGCTGACTTGAGAATGGCACAGTTTTCTCAGCATCGAGAAAGCGCAGCGGATGCGATTGCGCTGGATATTGTTAATTGTCATTATGGCCATGTCGGTGGTGCGACCGAGTTTTTTGACCTGATTAAGCAAGCTGATGAAAACTTTGATTTTGCCCCGATGCACTATTTTTCTAGTCATCCAGAAATACAAGCCAGAATTGACAGCATTCAACGCTTGGGTCAGTTGCTGGGTTATCGTTCGGGTGAGGTGGTTGGGCTTAATGATGTCATGAAACGCTAGAACCGATTCCTGAACTTCTCAGCAATGTCTGCTAAATTGGCCATTCTCAGCATACTACGACTCAATTCGTGAGCGTTGGGTTCTAAAATGGCCAGTAGTAAAAATGCATTGTTGTCGGTAAAACCCGAAGTGTAGACTAAACAGCGATCGCTAGTATTACCTCGTCGACTTATGGGCACTAAGTGTACATGACGTAATTCGGCATAGATTGCTGATTGAGGTCTGTTATAAGAGACATCTTTGCCAAACTTATAGGTTTGAA
>JBLGCB010000139.1:0-13964 GCA_047617105.1 Phenylobacterium sp.
GAGGTGAAAATGCAAATATCTTGCGAATCTTTGGCGTTTTGGGTCGATGTGCTTTTAGTCGTAAGCGCTTGCGCAATGACCTCTTGTAACGCCTCAAAACAACGTTTTTTAAACTGATGCCAGCTTTCCTGATATTCATCGTCGTGTTTTGAAGACATCCAACGATCAACTGCGCCAGCAAAGGTTATTTGTAACTGCTTATCGGCATCAGGTTGCTGAGCCGTTGATTCACTTATTGGTGTGACATTGTTGTGCTGAGATTTATAGCGAGTTAAGACATCAACATGATCAAACTCATTAAAACCAGTATGTAAATTCACTGCCGTGTCGCTGATACTTTGACCGTTAAAGCCTTTATCGTGGATACCTTGATAACCCTGGATAAACTGCTCTAACGTTTGTTTGTGGCGGCGTAACTTTCCCGCATAAATTGTGTTGGGTGTTGACTTTGATTGCCAATACTTTCCTAATATTCGAGCTTGAACGCCGCCCATATCTGACAACTGATCATAATCTTGTTGGCCAAATGACGCTTGACCATGACGGATAAGATAAATAGCAACCATACAATCAAGTGTCCTTTTTTTATAAACAAGCGTTAAACAGCTGTTGACTATACTAATCTCAGTCGGTACATTAAACCAATGAATAATAGTTATAACCAACTATTCATATTACGAATAAAGCCTTATGAAATTGACTAGCAGAGGAAAAACGGATGAAAATCGATTTAAACTTGTTTGTGGTATTTGAAGCCATCTATTGTGAAGGCAATATCACCAAAGCAGCATCGGCACTCAATCTGTCACAGCCAGCGGTCAGTCATTCTTTAAGCAAACTTCGCGATCACTTTGACGATCGCTTATTTATTCGCCGGGGCAATGAGATGCGACCAACAGCTGTGGCCAATAATGTAGTTGCTGATGTCCGTGAAGCTTTGCATCAATTACACGTCAGTTTGGCCCAATCAAGACAATTTGAACCACTGACCTCACGTAAAAACTTTATTGTCTCTTTACATAGCGCGTTGGAAGCCGCCTATTTACCGCCATTAATGCAACAACTGGATAAAGAAGCACCACTCATTAAACTGCAAAGCAGTCGCCGGGTTAAGCGTAGTGAATTGGAAAATAAACTCGCCAGTGGTGATATAGATTTAGCCATCGATACCTTGTTACCCGTGAGTGACAACATTAGGCATACCCAACTAGAACAAAATAAATTGGTTGTGGTGGCACGTAAAAATCACCCAGATATTCAATCGGCACTAGATGTAGACAACTATCTTGCCCAGACCCATGTGCTGGTATCCTCTCGCTCGGCAGGCCCCGGAATTGAAGATTTTGAATTGGCGCGGCTGGGATTACAACGAAAAATAGGCTTGAGATGTCAACATGCGTTTTCGGCCTGTCGCGTTATCAGCGGTAACAATATGCTGCTCACCTTGGCAGAAAGCACCGCCAAGATGTACGCTGGGCTACTGGATTTGGCCATTTATCCTTTGCCCGTAGATTTACCGGATATTGATGTTCATTTATATTGGCATGTCAATGTCGATGTCGATGCCGCCAACCAGTGGCTTAGAAACAAGGTGTTGGTTACTGCGTCGGGTAGCTAAGTCGTGTCGATTAACCACTATATGAATAAAGAATAGATGGTTATCAAAATTATTCATTGGCTAGATAACATTGCAAAGATTAGCATAAGATGAAATAACTTGAATAACTTACATCAACCCCGAAAGTTCGAGGCAGAAAAAGATCTTATGGTAACGATACATCATTTAAATAAATCACGCTCTAAACGCGTCATCTGGTTATTGGAAGAGTTGGGTATGCCTTATGTTCTAATCAATCATCAAAGAGATCCTTTAACCCATTTGGCACCGGAGAGTTTAAAGTTAATTCACCCATTAGCCAAAGCACCTATTATGGTGGATGATAAGATTACCTTATGTGAGTCAGGGTCAATTATGGAGTATCTGCTTAATCAAACTTCATCCGGGCAATTAAGACCTTCAGCCGACAGCTTGGAATATTATCAATATTTAGAGTGGTTACATTTTGCAGAAGGTTCCCTAGGTTTACCTGTCATCACCACCATCATGATGGCAATGGAAACGCGTGATGGCAGCAAACCACTTGATAGTTATATCGGCAAAGAAATCGCGTTAGATTTTGCTTATATTGAGCAGACCTTAGCGCAACGTCCTTATTTTGCGGGCGACATGTTTACAGCGGCAGACATTATGATGACCGTGATTTTAGAAATTGCCCAGAGTTCGGGCTTGTTAACCGATAAAGAAAAAACCCAAAATTATCTGACCAAAGTCGCTAAAAGAAATGCTTATCAAAAAGCTGCCAGTTATGGTTGAAAAGTCAAAAAAGCCATCTATTTGGCGATATTATCTATAAATATAACGAGTTTTTTACCCAACCCAAATGAGTAGCAACAAAAGATAGAAATACCATTAACAAATGGCAGCTTGCTGATTATGCGTGGTGCAACCCAGCATTTTTGGCAACATGCGCTTGTTAAGCAGAAAACAGCAAGCGCATTGAGGTTTAATTTAACTTTTAGAACGATTATTTAAAAACGTGTCGTTTTAGGCTAACGCGCAGACACACCACCATCTATAGCGATACATTGGCCAGTCATATAGGTATTTTGTGGTGACAACATCATCAGCATCATGGCAACAATTTCTTGGGCTTCTCCTAAACGTGCCATTGGCACAGCTAGGCTCATTTTGGCTTGCATACTGTCATCAGCCATATCGGTGACCATTTGGGTTAAGGTAAAAAACGGACATATCGCATTAATACGAATATTAGCACCACCATACTCAACAGCAGCGGTTTTGGTTAAGCCAATCACCGCATGTTTGGCCATCGAATAAGCACCAATTTTGGCCGCGCCGCCAAGGCCAGCCATTGAGCTAACATTCAAGATCGCGCCACCTTGTTGTTTTAACATTTGTTCAATTTGAAAACTCATACCAAACTGCACGCCTTTGACATTAATCGCAAATTGACTGTCCATTAAGGCTTCATCGATTTCATGCAATGCGGTGAAATCATGGGCAACTCCGGCGTTGTTCACACCAATATCAACAGCACCAAAATGTTCAATCGCCGCATCCACCATGGCTTTACAGTCTGCCTTGTTAGAGACATCACATTTTAAGGCGAAAACCTCAGCGCCTGTTGCGGCAATATCATCAGCAACTTGTTGAACACCAGCTTCGTTAATGTCACTAATCACTAATTTGGCACCACGTTGCGCCAATGCTTGGGCCAGCAACTTGCCAAACCCTTGGGCGGCCCCGGTGATCACCGCCACTTTTGAACTAAAATCTAATAATGGATCCATCTTTTGTTTCCTTTTAGGCGCTAAGCGCTAACTCAATGTCATCAATGCAGCTTTGTTGAAAGGCATAATTTCCTAAATTCTTAATATATGAATATATTGATACTCCACCACCATGCTAGGTGTAAGCATTCAATTAAACCAATGAATAGTTCTAATAACCTTCTATTCATTTAAAGAATAACCCGCGATTGACGCCTTGTGCTGAAGCGAAATCTAAGCACGCTGAATAGTTACTTATTTTTTTGGTAATCTTGGTAACTTTGGTAATCTTGGACCGTTTGACTTTTTTATCACGCTATCATCGGTGGTGAAAAAATCCAGCGAGTCAGAAACACTCTGTGCCTGACCTGCCATCGAATTACTGGCTGCCATAACCTGCTCTACCAAGGCTGCATTTTGTTGGGTCATTTTATCCATTTGTACAATCGCTTTGTTTACCTGTCCAATACCGCTGGTTTGTAGTTGGGTGCCATTGTCTACATCGGTAATGATGGTGTTAACCTCTTTTACCGCACTAACGATTTGTGCCAAGGCAATACCTGACTGATTGACCAATTCCACTCCTTTTGTCACATTCACTTCACTGGAATTGATCAGCTCTTTAATTTCTTTTGCTGCATTAGAACTGCGGCCCGCCAAATTTCGTACTTCTGAAGCGACCACCGCAAAACCCCGCCCCTGTTCACCGGCACGGGCAGCTTCAACGGCTGCATTCAGCGCCAAAAGATTGGTCTGGAATGCTATCTCGTCAATCACCCCAATAATATCTCTGATTTGCTTGCTCGAAGCACTGATTGTTGGCATTACCACCGGGGTTATTTGTAGTTTGCTGTTGTTCTTTTTGACCTTGGTCATTTCGCGCTCACTGTCGCAGCGCTTAGATGACTTGTTGTTATTTATGACCGATACGGTATTAAAAAAAGGCGATTTAACCAAACGCATTGAAATGTCTGGCGCGGATGAAGTCAGCCAATTTGCTGAAAAATTCAATGATTTCCTGGGCAATATCAGAGAACTGGTGTCGTTGACCATCGGATTGTCTTCACAGATGTCATCGGAAGCACAAAAATTAATGGATACCATCCTGACCACCAAAGACAGTGCGCAAGAACAACAACAAGGTTCTGTTCACATTCGAGACGCAATCAATATTTTAAAAGACTTGGTTGAGCAAACCAATGTCATTATCGAACAGGAGTCTGCGTCGGCTGATGGCACCATGGCCATTAGTAACGGTGGACAGCTAACGATGGACGAAACCGTTCATACCATGACCGGTATGGCCAGCGAGGTAACGGATGCCGAAGCCGTGATTTCACAGTTAATTGAACAGATGAAAAATGTCAGTAACGTGGTCAGTGAAATTTCGAAGATTGCCGACCAAACCAATCTGTTGGCGCTCAATGCCGCCATTGAAGCGGCGCGAGCCGGAGAATTAGGCCGCGGTTTTGCGGTGGTAGCAGATGAAGTACGCAGCTTGGCGAACAACACCCAGGAAGCGACCAGCAGAATACATCAAACCAATGATCAACTATCCCAAGAAATTGGCATTGCAGCCACTGTGATGGTTAGTGCCAGAGACAAAACTGGCATGGGTATGGACCAATTGAAGACCGCCCGAGACTCTTTTATCACCATCAACGACAGCATCCAAACCATGGCGGGGTTAAGTGCAAAAGTACAGTCAGTGATGGGTGAGCAGCAAGCCCAATTTACCATGGTAGACAAAGATTCAGTTGAAATCGCATCCCTTGCTCAAGACACCGTAGGCAAAGCGAAAGTGGCACTAACCTCAGCAGACGAGCTAAAACAATCCGCAACACAGCTTAAGGATTCGGTCAGTCACTTTACTTATTGATCGTCAGAATAAAGTATCATTGAACTTCAAATGCTATTTATGGTTATGACCATATAAGCCGCTTTAGGTTAACAATTTAGTTTTACCCTATCGGCAGGATTGTCGGCCGTAGGGTGCCCGTGCGTAGCACGGTCCGAGGTTACGAGGAGCATTGCGCACCGTTGAACAAGCAGTCATGGATCAACCTAGAATGTGGTTGGACGATAACCAATGGCTCTTTCCGTCACACAATGCCAATAATACGGCTCTCCCACCAGCGTTACCCACTTAAAGCAACCCATTATCCACCAGCTTCTTTAATCGCCACCCTAGCGCCAAATACGCCGTATCCCTAAAACATTGTTTATGAATGTCCTCCGCTGACAATAGAGGAAAACACTGTAAGTCTCGTAATAGTAATGGCTACAGCGTAGGACAATGGCAAATCGGGGGGAGCCAGCAAACCCAGACATAGACGGCGTAGTTTGCAAGTTAAATTAACCTGTACTATACCTGAGTACTACCAGATGATTTTGGCGATTTAATCACTGCAAACCTCGAAAAGCAGTAAAGGAGAAGACATGCGTACCATACCAACAGCACTTTTAATTTTAAGTTTTATCACCTTTGCCACTTTTGCAAAGGACAAACCTTGGAAAATTGATAAAACAACACTAAAACAGAGCATTGCTAAGCAATTTAAAAACAAAAAACCATCGGAGAAATTAACCCTGGCAGAGTATAAGAATCAGAAAGTATTTCAGACGATGAAAAAAGCCAAACGAGATATGGACCTGGGACTTGATTTAACCACTGACTATTCAGAGTTGACACAGTATGGCATAGATGTAAAAGGCAATGGTGAGTTTAAAATCGATCTTAATGCCAACCCAGGGTGGATTTCCATAACTAACCTTTTTACATTTATGGGAACTCATCTCGACCCAGCAACAACCGAAACGTTAACCAACAAAGGATTTCGAGCTAAAGATCTTGAAACGTTAGGGAATTATCTCAGCTCCCGTGATGTTCATACACAGATTAATGACACAGCTTTGACGATAACAGCCCGCTTTAAACCGCTTATCGTAGCGAACCATTCGAATGGCGTAGATAATCACGACACTATTTACCTTTATTCACAAGAGTTATATGACACTAAGGAGCAACTATTTCGCAGCTACTCACTCGACATGCTAAACCTTTTTGACCAGCACAGGCAGCGAATATTAGTCGATTATGCTCTAGGAATATCTCGTAAGCGAACCATCAAAGTCATTGAGTCGTTCGAAGAAACAGTTATAAACGTCGAGCAGAAATTTTTAAGCAATGAATATTAGTTCAAAAACCAAAAAACGCCATGATAAAAATGACAATGAACCACCTCTTTGAGCTTGGGCAATGACCACTAAGGGTAATGGCAATAGTAACCGAAAATATAAGATGGTTGATGTAATATTTAAGGCAATTTAACGCTAACCGAAATTTCGGCTCTGGTCATATTCCGTCATTTAAGGTTACAACTGCCACTTGCCTGGTAGGAGGGTGTCGGAAAGCTCCATTCACTGTCAAAATTCGAAAATATCGCCGTAGGGTGCCCGTGCGTAGCACGGTCCGAGGTTACGAGGAGCATTGCGCACCATTGAGCTAGCAGTCATAGACAAACCTGGAATATGGTTGGACGATAACGAATGGGTCATGGTGCGCAGAGCTGCTCGTGCCTCGTATTTTGCTACGCAAAATCAACGATTCGCTGAACAGTTACGGTATGCTTAACCTAGGTCTGATAGGAGTTTATGATGAGAATTGAAACGATAAGTTATTTAAAAAAGAATGCCGGCAATCTGAATTTGGTCGAACCACCAGTGATCACCCAAAATGGTAGCCCGGCTTATGTTATTGAATCTTATGAAGACAGAAAGCTTAGAGATGACGCTGTTGCGTTGCTGAAACTCGCTGTGTTTTCTATTGAAGACGAAAAACAGGGCAAAACGTCTTCAAGCGATGAGATTAAACAGCGTCTTATTCAGAGATTGAAAAAGCAGTGTTAGGGTCTGTCGTGCGGAGCACTTTAGTCAACACCGATATTTACTATTTGCTTTTAACTCTAGCCTGACGGTGTACAATTAATGTCATTGATAAACAGGTCAGAATTCAGATATGAAACAAGAATTATCTGATGCTGAAACCCAAATAACCCAGTTGGCCGCGTTAAATATCCTCTTTAAAACTTATCCCTATTATTAGAATTGTGGGGCAGAGTGTTTCTCACCTTTAAGGCGAATATGTCGCAGATGAATTTCGAAGAATACTATCAACAATATAACCAAGCCAAAGCGTTGAAAGACAAGAATGCCAGCCATCATCAGATTCGTAAAATGATAAGCAAAATTGTATCCCACTTTCCAAAAGACAATCCTGAATCGCTGGTCTGGTTTACCATGGCGTTGATTGATGATGATAAAAAATGGTTTGCTGCAAAAGTGCTGGCAAAAATCAATCCTGTACCAAAGTCTTTACTTGATGATTTAGTTTTGACGGCATTAAAAGAAAGAGATCCCAGTTTTAACCGGTGGTTTATTGAACCTTGTGTAAAAACATTTGGGCGGGAGTTGGTAAAATCACGAGTTATGTTGTTTGCAAGCCACCCTCAGGTTATTGAAAATGATGGGGTAAACAAAATTATGTATTGGGTTGAAAGGAGCTGAGATGAGACTGTCGAATGTTGGTGTGAATTAAATAGTAAAATTACTCAAACAAACCTCGCCCGAAATGCCGATGGGCTTAACCCTATAACTTTGATAAAAACTTTACCAAAAATGTTTACATCATCATAGCCAATATTCAGCGCAATCTGCTCAAAATTCACCGTGGTTGATTCCAATAATTCACAGGCTTTTTGCATTTTAACGCTTTGAATATATTGGATAGGTTTTAAGGTTGTCGCTTGGGTGAATGCACTGCAAGGTTAAATCAATTTCGGTTGCAGCAATCAGGGCATAGCTGGCGTATTGTGACATTTAATTGCTGCATCAATGCTCTGTTGCTGTGCCTTTCGTTTTAATAACGCTGCTTTACGTGTTGCTGATATTTCTTCCATTTCATTGCCAAAGAAATTTTCAGGCCAATTGTGAATTGCACCGAATTCATCCAGCTGTAATTCTTGATACGATGCCTTTCCACGTCTTGTGGAGAAGAAAAATAATTTGAGATCTTTTGTATTAGCAGTATCTTCAGCAATACGACGCTGTAAACGACGAATAAAATGCTCACTGTGACTTTCAACAATGACTTGAACATTTCGTGTTTCTGAAACTGTTAAAATCAAATCTGCCAGATTACTCTGCACACTAGGGTGTAGATGTATTTCAGGTTGTTCAAATAATACTGTGCTTCCTTGTGGCACATAATAGAGCAGTACAATTACAGGTAGAATTTGAGATACGCCGAAACCGACATCAGTTAATGTCACTTCTGCACTACCATTTTCTTTCTTGACGTAAGTTTTGTAATGATTAGAGTTTGGGGCAATTTCTTCGACTCTAAACGAATGAATCAATCCAAGCTTTTTTAGCCAGTAAGCGACCATCTCTTGAAAGGTTTTATATCTAGCACCTTTCGTTAAGTTTCTTTTTTCACCTTTAAGCGTCGCGGCAAGGATAGCATTGATTGTTAACTCCCCTTGCTGACCTACATCTGTTGGACTCGTACCTGACCATTGATAACTTCGTTTAGGAAAACTTCTTAGCGGACCTAGATAATATATATTGTCCATAACAGCTTCATAAGCCGTTTCAAATTGACTCAAAAAGTCAGCATTTTGATAATAGGTTTTCGCCTGATCTGGAAATAAGTAGTACTTTGTAGATTGAGGGAGTTTCCAGTTTCGGCCAGTGGTTCTCACAAATTTAAAATTATTGCTGCTAGTTTTGCTTTCTGCTTTTAACACAAATTCATTACTACCAGCCTCTTTAGGTAGTATGGAGAAATTTGAATCAGCAAATTGATAATTCAACTTTTTTACTTCTAAAAGTTTATCTTTAAAACCGACAGTGGATGAGAGTGCAAGGGTACTATCATTAAATAAAATACTTTTAGAGCTGCCTTCTATATCTTGAATCTTTAACGCTTCACCGAGATCCCAAGTTAATTTGAAAGATAGATTTTTACTTTCATCATGGTGTGATATGACATCATGATAAGTCCCCAAGTCAGCCAGCTTTTCTTCGCTACCAAAATCTAAAGCTATATTTCTATCTGAATTATTCTTAGTTTGCTTTAACATTAAAAGCATATGGATCACACTGCTTTTTCCTGAGCTATTGGTGCCAAAAATGCCAGTGACTTGCCCGAGATCTAGATCAAGTTTCTCCCAAACTTTAAAATTTTCTAATTGTATATTTTTAAGCATGACACCCTCTTATTACTGTAACTGTCCAACGAACAGCAATAACTCTTTAGTTTTGTTTCATTCACGCTTCTAGAGCAGCGATTAATTCGCGTATTTAGGCGGTAATTTACCACCAATAAATTGGCGGCACAATCAATGTTGAAACATCTCATTAAAATCTAGGATCAATAAATCGGCGTTGGCTATCACGAGTGAGCAAAAAACCGTGCTCTCGGCTCATCCAGCGGTTGAAAAAGTAGTGCTAGGGTCTGTCGTGCGGCGCACTTTAGCCTACACCGATATTTACTATTTGCTTTTAACTCCAGCCTGAAGGTGTATAATTATTGGCATTGTTAAACACGTCAGAATTCAGATATGAAACAAGAATTATCATTTGCACAAAAATGCCGCTTTTACGATAAAGTGAAAGATGATAACTTTCGTGAAAGCTCGCGTTTAGAAGGCATTGAGTTGAGTGATCAGAATATCCCACAAAGTCCACAGCTTAGAGAGCAGCTAATGGCTGACCTTGTTGCGCGTTATACAAAAAAGGCCAAGTTGATTGAAGGGGCATGATAAATATGGCGTTGGGCAAGACCTGTTACGATTGAGGAATGGGTAAATGCCAATAAACACGGTATGGCTTGTCATTATCGACTCATGATTGAGATCATGGGACAGAGTATTTCACACATTTAAGGAGAATTTATGCTTCACCAACAAGATTGCGGTTTAATACTGGTTGATGTGCAAGGCCGTTTGGCCAGCATGGTGCAACATAGTGACTTGATGATCACCAATATCAGAAAGCTGATTCAATGCTGCCAATTGTTATCGATACCCATCATCTGGCTTGAGCAAAACCCGGCAGGTTTGGGGGGGACTATTCCACAAATATCTGAGTTATTGACCGAATCTACCGCCCTTGAGAAACACCACTTCAATGGTTTATTTGAAGTACCAATCAATCAGGCCATTAAAGCGGCTGACAGGCAACAGTGGTTGGTGGCTGGTATTGAAGCGCATATTTGTGTTTATCAAACCGTTTTAGGCTTGTTAGCTGATGGGCTTAAAGTCGAAGTGGTATCAGACTGTATTTCCTCTCGGTTACAGTCCAATATCGATTTAGCGTTAAGCAAAATGCGCGACAGTGGTGCCAGTATCAGTAGTTTAGAAATGGCTGTTTTTGAGCTGATGAAAAGCGCCAAAGTAGCAAACTTCAAAGACGTTCTGACCATCATAAAATAAGCGATAGCCAGAATGTCTTTGTGATAGGCGTTAATACTACCAGGCTACCAAGCCACAATGGTCACGGTGGCCATGGTGATGGTAAAGTCTTCTACCCCGTTGTATATCCTCACTGAATAAGCCTGACCCATGAATATGCCATTGCGATACCATTTGACGTTGCCTTGTGGCGACTGGGGTGAGCTTAAGCGCAAAATCAACGGCGAACCCAGCGATACCACCATATCTTGTGGTTGGCTGGTGATGGTCGGCGCGGCAAAAACATCTAGGTAACTGGCGATGCTGGATACCGTACCATTGTCGTTAGTCACTTCAACGCTATAAAAGCCAACATCTTGCGCACCCACTTGATTGATATTGACTGATCTGCTGGTTGCTGCGGTTATCGGTTGCTTGGGGTCGGCCAACGATGCTTGAAAAAACCATTGGTAAGTGTGTGGCGTCGCTGAGTATACATCGATATTAAAGAAGGTATCGAAGCCTGCGAGGGTAAAGTTTTCGCCCGGTTGGCGGGTGATATAAGGTTTGGCAATGGCTTGTTCACTGTCAAAAATCAAATGAAACTTGATGTATTGGGCGTTTTTTTCCAGTGTGATCACGGTGAATCCGGTGGTGTTCAGATAGGGTGAAAAATCGAAGCTACTAAAGCTGATGGTAGAGGTTAAATCAACTTTATAGCTGTCCTGGTGTTCTGGGAAGTGACGGAACAAGGTGCTCGTTGATGCACCTTCGACACCTGCCTCAGCGTCTACCCCTTGATGAAGTTGCAAGCCATGGGTGTAATCGGTATTGAGCAAACTATCAAGCCCAGATTGTTGGCGATAGGATAAAAGCAGCTGGAGTGTACTGCCGGGATAATCGATAGAATTTTCTTTTGGCTTGGTAATGATTGGGCAAAAGAGGCGGTGGTGAATAGGCAAGCTTGTATGATAATAAGTAATTTGATCAGACTTCGCATGGTTAGTGCTCCCGGATTGGAACATGTTAATTGTATTTCCAAATACAAAACGTCAACATGTCAATGCTATGGTGAACCTTTGGTGGCTGCATGGTAATGGTGGCAGCGGTTCATTCAATGCCTTTTAATAACTTGTGGTTATCTCCTAAGGCATTTGTTTTTGCGGTTCACCAATGCGGTGAACATTTTTAGTGTAAAGTGATTAAACGATGAAAACTGTGACCCAACTCACAGTGTTCAAAAAATAAAAAAAGGGAAGTTGTGACACCAATAATTGACCCATTGATTTTTGGTTTGTGCTGAAAACCAAGCGGAACATCACCCTCAATATAGTCACAAATACAGAAAATCTAAGATAATCGTGTAAATTTAGCGATTTTTATTTTAAATTTGCGTTATAATTTGACGAGTTGCTCTCGTAAGTTGACTAAAATTGTGTTCCTACAGCCACTAAGACCCATTGTACTTATCGTTGATGACGATGTGAATTGGTTAATACCCTCAAATAAAAAACATTCCGAACTATTTTATAACAACAACCCATCACAGTATCACAGTATCACAGTACCAAAGTGTGTTTGACCTAGCCAACAGCAGAAAACCTCAGGAGAATGAATGGCAAATAAATTCATCAATGCGCGCCACTTCTAACCGTTTAAACTATAGGGGCATATAGATTTTGAAATTATTATTGATTGATGACGACCAAATAGACCGAATGAATATTAAGCGGATTTTAGGGCGTTCAGGACACAAGTTGCAGATCACTGAAGCGCAGACAGCAGAAGAGGGGCTAAAGTTTGCACAAGATGAGGTGTTCGACATCATACTCCTTGATTATTTATTGCCTGGTGTGACGGGACTGGATTTACTGAAAATTTTACGTAACTTTACCATTCACAGTACGGCCATCGTGATGCTCAGTCATTCTGAAAACGAAAGTACTGGACTAAAATGTATTGAAGCGGGTGCGCAAGATTTCATTCCTAAAAATGAGGTTCAACCGTCTCGTCTCATTCAGGCGATTATGCAGGCCAAAATGCGTTTTCGCATGGAACAAGAACTGCTTGAGAGCCATAATAAATTAGTCAAAATGGCAGCAACAGATACACTGACAGGGTTGGCCAATCGAGATAGTTTTGAAATACGAATAAGAAGTGAGATATCACTGGCCGAGCAACAAGAGAATCACCTTGCATTGGTTTTATTAGATTTGAATAACTTCAAGGAGGTGAATGTCTCAATGGGCCACCCGGTGGGTGATCAATTGTTAATAGAGATTGCCAGACGTTTAGTGCAATCAGCAGGGGTGGGAGATTTGTTATTTCGCATCTCAGGCAACGAATTCGCGATAGTGGTTGAACATCCCGATACCAGCGAGCGAGTTAGGCAGTTGGTGAAGCAAATTTTCAGCGCTTTAGCAGCGCAACTGGTGATTGACGAAGTTGATATTGTGGTCACTGCCAGTGTCGGTATCTCAATTTATCCGACCTGTGCAAAGGACGCAATGCAACTGATGAAAGGTGCCGATACAGCATTGTCTCGTGCCAAGGAGATGGGCGCTAATCAATACCACTTTTGTACTGATTAATTTTTGTAACTATTCAGCGCACTTATCTTATCCACCATAACGGCGTTATTTTCGTACTCAAACAGTTACATATGCCTATATGCGCCTATTTTCCATGCGAAAAGGCCTTGTTCTGAAGCGAAATCCAAGCACGCTGAACAGTTACATTCAACGGCCCTTCACGCGACAGAATCTAACAACCACCGCTTTAACTGAGTCAAAAGGTTTTGCGGTATTATCGGCTTGGATAAATAATCACTCATGCCTGCATCAAGGCAGCTTTTACGGTCACCTTCCATCGCATTGGCGGTCAAAGCGATAATGGGGATTGATTGGTAATTTATACCGGCAACGCCCGCTCGAATCTGTCGGCTGGCTTCATAACCATCCATTTCTGGCATCTGACAGTCCATGAAAATTAAGGTGAACGGTGTGTCATCTGGTGCTTGTTGCAACGCCTCAATCGCTTCGAGGCCATTGGTAGCGATGTCAGGTTCACATCCTACGCCGCGCAGCATTTCTGTCGCAACCAGTTGATTAATATGATTGTCTTCGACCAATAGTATTCGGGTATTGTCAGGCCATGCTG
>JBLGCB010000140.1:0-13893 GCA_047617105.1 Phenylobacterium sp.
AAGGCGTTTGGTGATAATTTGACTAAAATGGTCAATAAAATGCATCAACGTGCTGTCAACTTGGGGGTTAGACCCAACAGTAAAGTTAAGTTGACCACCAATGCCAGGTTTGCCAAACACTTGGGATTAGTGAATACCAAGCAACAAAAAGAATTATTCAACTCAACCTCTCGGACTAAGTAAGTATGGCTAAAAGTCAATCATTTACCCCGACCCAACCCAGTTTCAGAAACCAGTTAGTGATTTTCACCGGTCTTGGATTGGTGATCTTTTCATTGGTGACATCGTTGCTGATTGCTTGGCTTGTCAGCGGCATGGCTCAGACTTACATGACCGATAACGGTAAACAAGTGACCCATGGGCTGGCGGAACAAAGTTGGCTGGCGGTGATGACCCAAAGTAATACTCATGGTCAGGCAGCACTTAAACAGGTGCAACAATTTCCAGAAGTGGTGGCAGCCAAAATCATTTTACCGACAGGTGAAGTATTGGTTCAGCACGGTGATTTTGCCGCGGTGTCAGATGCCGCTGGTTTGAATACGATAACCGAGTCGTTGCTATTTTATGAAAACGATAGCTTTTGGGTTTTTTCAGCGCCTATATTTGACACATCTGAAGAAGAAGATGATGATGATGATGCGTTTGAGCTGGGAGAAGACGAGAGCGAAGACGGTTTTACCACAGATTTAAACCAAGATGATGTAGAAGATAGCACTGACGGCGCTGATGTTACTGCTGAACAAAAAATCATTGGTTACTCCATGGTGAAAATGTCCAAAGATACTCTCTCTCAAGCGAATCAATTGATTGTAACCTATGCGTTGGCGGTTGGGGCTGTTGCGGTTTTGGTATTTACGATATTAACCAATTATGGGGTATCGAAATTAACCCAGCCGTTGTTAAACTTGGCTCAGGTGATGCTAGATGCCGAGAAAACCGGTGAACATTTAAGGGCTGATGTTGAAGGTCCTAAAGAAGTTCAACGTATGGCACACGCCTATAACAGCATGATGCAAGTGCTGGATACGCAAGACGAAGAGTTGCGTTTACATCGTGACCAACTCGAAGCCGAAGTGGATATACGCACCCGTGAACTTACAGAAGCCAGAGATACCGCACTAACTGCTAACCGTCATAAATCTGAATTTTTGGCCAATATGACTCATGAGTTACGCACCCCCATTCAGGCGATTATTGGTTATGTTGATTTAGTACAGGAAGAACTTGAGATCGAAGGATTAACAGAGTTAAATGAAGATCTCGACAAAGTGAATAATAACTCCAATCGTTTATTGAGCCTGATCAACAGTGTACTGGATTTTGCCAAAGTTGAAGCGGGTAAAATGGATGTCAACACAGAAAAAGTCAGTGCCAGAATCATTGCGCTAAATGTGAAAGAAACTGTGTTGCCGTTAATGACCAAAAACCAAAATTCTATGGTGGTGTCGGGGTCTGATTTGACGCATGAACTGAATGTTGATCGTGAAAAACTAGAACAGGTACTCATTAACTTGTTGACCAATGCGGCTAAATTTACCAAAGCGGGCACTGTCACTTTTGATATCGCCATGACTGAAAAGGCGGTTGTGTTCTCGGTCATTGACACCGGTATTGGTATTGAGCCCTCTTACGTTGAGACCATATTTGATGAGTTTCAACAGGTCGATGGTACTCAGTCCAGACAGTTCCAAGGCACTGGGTTAGGTTTGGCCATTTGTAAACGATTCTGTGAGCTGATTAGGGCTGAGATTGGCGTGACCAGTACTTTGGGAGAAGGGTCTACCTTTTTCGTTAGAGTGCCACTCAATGATGAAGACGATTTCTCGACCAAAGCGGATGGTAAGGACGCGTAGTTGTAGGGATTGAGCAAAAGGGGCCAATAGGCCCCTTGTTGATATCTTCAGTTTACACGGTCATTTTAAAGTGCTTTTGTAAGAAGCAAAGACTCAACAGCTCAAGTAAGATGGCTTCAATGGCTGGCCACTGCGCCTCTGGTTGATTGACTGATTGGTCGAGGTATTTAATGATGGCTGACTGATCAAAAAATGGCACGTCATCCATCAAAGAACTGCGTAGGGTATCTTGCACCAGTTGGTGCAGCTTTTCTCCTTTGGTAATGACTGAAGGTGGTGCTAAAAAAGGATGCTTTTGGCGCTCATACACTTCTTTAATAATAAACGGTGCCACGGCTTCGCGTAAGATGTATTTTTCTTTCGTTCCTCTGATTTTTAAATCAACCCCCATTTTGACCACCTTCTCGATCACCTTGTGATCAAGAAAAGGCACCCGACCTTCAAGTGAGTGGGCCATCTCCATTCTGTCGCCTAGGTTACATAATACATAATTGGGCAGTGTGGATTTGGACATCATATACATAGAAGCGTGAACGCTATTGCGACCCACAATCTGAGTATAATCAAGCTGATTGATAAAGTGTTTGATCGGGTGTGAACCGCCGAGCTTATCCCGGTGGGTCTGATTAAACAGTTGATGAAGACGTTGGCATATGTTGGCTAATGGCATCAACCAAGTGGGTTCATATCCGAGGTTTCGTTTGATAAAGTCGACATCGTTGGCTTTTTCTGTGGCAATGAGTAAACCAGACGAAACCTTGTTAAGGCTTTTCAATTCAGCCAATTGTTGTTCTGAGCGCTGGCTGTCGCCTTGTTGATTGATCAAGTCGCCACGAAAAGCTGAATAACCCGCAAACACCTCATCAGCCCCTTCACCGGTTAAAACGACTTTAAAACCTTTATCACGAACGGCTTTGCTTAACAGAAACTTGGCGACGTTATGGGCATTCATGCTGTAAGTTTCGGTGTGATAGATGGCCTGTTCGAAATTGTCGGCGAGTTGCTCCTGGGTGACTTGGAAAATATGGTGCTTGGCACCTGCCTGTTTGGCCATTTTTTGGGCAATGTCGGCTTCATCATAATCTTTGTCAGCAAAGGACAGGGTAAAGGCATCAATGGATTCGTCACGTAAGTGGGCTGTCATGCCAAGTATCGCGCACGAATCAACACCACCACTTAAGTATACACCTACCGGCACGTCGGCTCTGAGACGGGTTTCTGTGGCCTCCAGCAAACAGTCTCGCAGGCTTTGTGTGGTCTGGGCTTCAGGATGGTCAATAATATCCACGTCAAGTGGATAATTGAAATCCCAGTATTTGGTGATTTTAATCCCTGATTCGGTTGCCAGTAAAAAGTGGCCGGGTGGGATTTGATGAATACCTTTGAACAGGGTTTTATCACTGAAAAAGAAGTCGCGGTTTAAATATGAATTTGTGTCCCAATTTGCTGGTACGCCAGCGGCGATAATCGCCTTAATCTCAGAAGCAAAGTAAACTTTACCCTCATATTGGGCAAAGTATATCGGGTTTACCCCGACCCTGTCACGGGCGGCAAACAAGGTTTTATTGCGACTATCCCACAAGGTGAAAACAAATTCACCGCGCAGGTGTTCTAAACAGGCAGTGCCGTATTCTTCATAGAGGTATAGCGCGATTTCGGAATCTGAGCCGGTTTTAAACTGGTAACCCTTGGTTTTTAAATCTTCTCTGATGGCTTCAAAATCGTAAAATTCGCCATTAACCACCAGTTGCAGTGAGTCATCGGCATTGGACAATGGTTGATTTCCATTAGCACTGGTATCAATGATACTCAGTCTGGTGTGGCCCAATCCGACGGTTTTGTCGTGGTTGAGCCATAAATCTGTATGATCTGGTCCCCGATGGTAAAGGGTTTTCAGGCCATTTTTAAGTTTGGTTTCATCAATGAAAGCGTTTGGAGAATAAATGGATAATATACCGCACATATGGTTGACTCCTGATTTCGTTCGATTTAGTCAAGCTCTCTGGCCGGGTGGCCAATATAGTCAATATCATGACATTGCAGCGACAAAAATGAGTTGGCACCGTTGCCATGATTATCGATGGCACAGGCCATGGCACCGCTGGCGACGACCAATGATTTTATCCGGTATACATCGTCAGGGCTGAAACCCTGATCAAGATAGAAACCGCCGGAATATGCGCCAATATTGATACCCAAACCGTATTTTCCTTCTAGGTATTGGCCAAAGGCCAAGGCGAATGAGAGGTGTTCACCGAGGGGAAAGCCGAGTTTTTTACGCATTCGCTCGTGAGGTTCTATTCGTTCATCGGTTCTTTGTACCGGCCTAGCAAAGCCTGTCACCACCGGTTTACCCTTTTTGAAATTGCAGCTGCTGACGATATCTGCCATGCTTTTGCCGCTTTGGTGGGCCGCAAATGATTTTTTCAAAAACAGCATGGCCAATTTATTGGTTTGGCTGCCGCCATAGGCTCTAGAATCAGAAGCTAAGGTGCCAGCAATGGTACAGACCGCTGGCGAGGCTTCGGCAGCCCCAGCCAAGGCACTGATTTGGTTGCACCAGATACGTGAGTCCGGATAACTCATACCGATAAAATTTCCTTCAACCCATTTGGCGAGATTTTCTTCGACCAAACGTCCGGTGGCATTGAGTATGAGCATTTGCATATAGGAGATATTTCCGAGCAAGTCAGCCATCATCTTGTGGCCATGAATGAAAACCTCTTCGCCACCGATCCATTTGCCGATGCTGGTTTCAATCTTGTTTCTTCTTTTATCCCAAAAGTGGGTATTGTGGGTTGTGGTGTTGGTCGTCGAGTGGTTATTTGAGGACATATTGGTTATCATCCAAAAAAGGCATTGAAGCGATGGGTTTATGGGTTTGTTCGAGGCCATGGGCGGCCAGACCTGGCGCACTGATTAACTGAAACAGTGCATTGCCTTCTCTGGCGGGAATGCCCAAATCAAGCAAAATGGCAGCAAACAGCCCTGTTGAGCGCCAACCGACCTGAGGGTGGTCAATTTTGTCGATCAGTTGTTGTAACCACAAAAATGATTTAGCACTACCTTCAAGGCTGGCAAAGTGGTTGGCAAGGTCAAGGGTGAATGGATCGATATCGGCGTAGGTAGAACCGACGCCGGGGTAGGGGGCCCAATCTTGACCATCGTCGGGCAATGGGGCCATCGGGTTTTGCTCGATAAAATCATCAATTGGGCTATCATGATGTTTTTTAATAAAGTGCATGGTTTGCTCAACATCTGCTGAACCATTTTTTTGGCCACCCAAGACCATCAAACCAATCGGCAAAATATGTGGGGTATTGGTTTTACTAATACCCGCTGTCATCGCCGCTCTGGTGGCCGGATGACGAGGACCAGGGTTAATAAAAGCGACCAACAACGCTTCAAGTAACTCACTTTGCTGCGGGTTGGGCAATTCGCCTTTAAACAGTAAAAATAACACCTCGGCAAAGCTTTTGTGTTTACATAGCTCAAGCATATTATAACCATGCAGACGACATTCGCTGGCGACATAAGGGTTAGCAATTGTTGGTTCCTCATGCCATATGGCGGTTGTCGCCTTTTTGGCATAGCCAAAGTTTTTATCGTCAGTTTTATTGTTGGCCATAGTAACCCCTTTTTTTGCAATGGTGTTAGTTTTTCATAGAAGTTAAAAATACCACATTGTTAGGTCGTAAAACTATGGCGATTATCCGCCCGGTGTGGCAGATTCACCCGCAGCCAAATCTTTCACCCTTGAACCCATCGGTGGTACCTCTTCGGCATCAATGCGAACATCGATTAAGGTTGGACTGTCTTTAGCAAATAGGCGGTCAAAATCTAGCGCATCTAACTCTTGCGGGGTTTCAACCACAATGCCTTCAATGCCCATGGCTTCGACCATGGCGGCATAATTGATTTTATTGAGGGCATAACCAATGGGTTCTGCACCACCCATTCTTTGCCCGTGCATGACCATGCCAAGCACCGCATCGTTTAACACGATAAACACCACCGGGGTTTTTTGCTGTGCGGCTGAAGTGATTTCCTGGCCGCTCATCAAATAACTGCCATCACCAGTAAAACAGACGGTAGGATGCTTGGTTTTGGCCAGTGCAGAACCTATCGACGCACCAATGGCCCAACCCATCGAACCAAACCCCATGGCAATACGGTAACTGCCATCTGAATCGGTCCGTTGATAATAATGGGTGCCCCACGCCCAAGAGTTACCCGCCTCGAAAAAGGCACGGGTGCCATCTGGCAGGACTTTGGCCAGTTGGGTGAATAGCCGTTGTGGTTTGATAGGGACTGCGTCACTCACGGTTGCGGGGAGATTATCGACCACAAACTTGCCGCCAAAAGGGTTTTGGTCGGAATGGTCTTCTAAGACCAGGCCATTCCAAGTACGGCCCCAGTTGCGTGCTTGTTGAACGTTATCAATCAGTCTATTAAACACCGCTTTAAGATGGCCACAAACATGTAGTTTTGCCATTGGTGAACGGGTAAAGTGCTCTACCGATGAATCGATGTGGATCATGCGTTCATTCAATAGGCTATCGGCCCAGCCGCCGGTACCAATCTCACCCAGTGAGGCGCCAATAGCGAGCACGAGTTCGACTTCTTCGTTTTTAAATAATTCTTGGGCATCTTTGTGACCTGCAAAACCAAACACACCGCGAAACAACGGATGGGTTTCATCGACCCAGCGTTTGCCCATGGGGCCAGTGGCAAAAGGTGCATTCACCAGTTCGGCAAAGCGCATGATTTCATCTGCCGCAGTGCCACAACCATCACCTAAAAATAGTACGATTTTATCGACCTTGCCTAGCTCGTCGTTTAGCTTATCCAGCGCGGCTTTGTCTTTGAGGGTAAAGTCGTGTAATAACGCCTCTGGTCTGACGTGGGGTTTGCTATCTGAGTCCTGACGTAAGATATCCGCTGGTACACTGATATGCACGGGACCCTTGGGGATTCGGTGAGTGGCCATTAATGCCGAGATGAGTTTACTTTCTAATTGTTCTGCGTGGCTGACCAAGGTATTGAAGCGCGTGCAATGACGAAACATGCCGACAGTATCAATGGCAGAGCAGGAGGAATCCTGAAGTGCGCCTTTGCCAAACTTAGGCAGTGGTGTTTGTGCGGTGATCACCAGCAAAGGAATGTTGTCTGCCAGCGCATTGGCCACTCCTGTGATCAGGTTGGTCGACCCGGGTCCTGTCGTTGCACAAACAACGCCGAGTTTGCCTGTTTCTCTGGCATAACCATCGGCCATGAAGGCGGCACCCGATTCGTGTCGGGCGACGATCGCCCTTGGTCCACCATTGCGCTCACTCCTGGCGAGTGCGTTGTACAGTGGTTCAATTGCACCTCCGGGTACACCGAAGACAAATTCAACGCCTAAATGATATAAATATTCGACAATTAAGTCGGCTGTTGTATAAACCTCCGCTGTTTCAAGTTCCCCTTCGATTACAGGTTTCTCAGTCATACCCATCTTTTACTACCCCACAGATTGTTATAGTGTATCTGGCTTTCCAATGGCTTCTTATAGCGTCTTCCATGATGTACGATTTAAAGGTGAACTTGGCTTTATCGGTGCAAAATCAATGTTTAACTAACGATAAATTGACATGTTCAATTAGAGAAGAATTTAAAGTATAAATATTAACCAATGATAAAGCTAGTCAGATCAGGGGGAAAGATGTAAATGGAATGTTTCAACAGATTCTTTGCCACTGCAAGAGAAACATTGTAATGCGGCTTTTTCAGCGGTTTGGCGATGATTGTTTGAGTGTATTTTAATGACCTTCTCTCAAATGTGTCTAACCGACTGATTTATAACAAGGTTTAATTGTCTTTTTGTCTGACTAAAGGGCCTGTAGGGAAAATGGAAGTTTTTGATTTATCGGCTTTTTATGCTCAACCTTCAACAATAAAAAAAACAAAAAAATAAAAATAAATTTACTGGCTGGCGTAATTTTCACCGCCTTTTGTTGCAATAACGTTAAGTGAAGTCCACATCGGTTTAACGTGGACCTTCTTTAGCAGGTACGGTTAGTCGCCATAGACTTCCATGATTTGCTCGATCGGCAAGGGTTTGCTGATGTAGTAACCTTGTGCATAATCGACACCGATTTCTTTAAGTTTGTCCAAAATGCCTTTGCTTTCAACAAATTCGGCAACAGATTTTTTGTCCAATGAATGGGCCACTTCTTTGATGGCTTTAACCAGTGCCAAGTCAATGGGATCATTGAGCATATCTTTAACAAAGGAACCGTCAATTTTAACGCTGTTCGCTGGCAGTTCTTTGAGATAGGCAAAGGTGCTGAATCCGGTGCCAAAATCATCAATCGAAAACGCACAACCGATCTCGGTTAAGCGCGAAATCATCCGTTGTGTGGCCGATAAGTTGGTTAAACTGGCCGACTCGGTCAATTCAAAAATCACCCGTTGTGGTGAAACGCCGAATTTTTCGAGCTTAGACTCAATAATGGGCAGCAAACGTTCATCACTGAAAGCTTGTGCTGACAGATTGATGGCGACTTTTTTCAAGCAAGGGTAAACACTCATCATCCAGATGGTTTTTGAGACCACCTGATGATCGAGCAAATGAATATCCTCAGCCCGTTCGAGTGCTGGAATAAATTGGCCAGGGAAAATTAGGTTGCCATCGTGATTTAATCTGACCAGCGCTTCAAAGTACTCCACGTGCTCGGTGTGGATATCAATGACCGGTTGGAAGTGCATCACGATGTTATCGTTAATAATCGACTCTTGCAGCTTGTGGGCCCATTCAACGCTATTTTTAAAGTCTTCACTCTCTTTATCTTCGTCTGAATAACAATGAATCAGATTTCTGCCGCGTTTTTTGGCGACATATAAGGCAATGTCGGCTTGTTTGAGGTATTCGTGGGCATCTTTGGATTGACCATCAATTTGAGTAATGCCGATACTACAACTGACTTTGTAGATGCGATCATCGAATTGATAATGACCCTGGACAATCTTATTGCAGACTTCTTGGGCGATGGTCGAGGCTGTGGCGAGGTCGGTATCAAACAGTAACACGGCAAATTCATCGCCACCGATGCGGCATAATAAATCAGATTCGCGCAACCGACGGCTGAGTGTATTGGCCACTTCTTTTAATACCATGTCACCTTGTTGGTGTCCTTGGGTATCGTTAATCACTTTGAAGTGATCTAAGTCAATATACAACAGGCAGTGAATAGAATTATTACGATGGCATAGTGAGGCAATGCGATTGAGTTCACCATCAAAGAAATAGCGGTTATGTAAGCCAGTCAGGGTATCGTGTAAAGCCAGATGCTGTAATCTCAGCTCTGCCTCTTTACGCCCGGTAATATTGTCGATGGTGGCGGTGATGCCGAAAATTTCATCATTACCCCGGGTTAAGTCAAAACGGCCTTCAACCCAGATGTCTTTGTCGCTTTCGTGTAACAGTTTAAATTCGAGTGTACAGCTCTCAATTCGCCCTTTGTACATATCTTCGATGGTATCAATGAAGACACCTTCTCTTTCTTCGTGAGACGGGCAAATATAGCGGGTGAAAGGTTCGCCAAGTGAATCAGCGACAGTGTAGCCGGTGAGCGCTTCCCATGCCTGATTGAGAAAATGGATATGACCTTCTTTGTCCAGCTCAAGGATCACCGTACTTAAGTGATTGAGCAGTTTGCTGTGTGCTTGAGACAAAGAGCGGTAACTTTCTTCGCTCATTTCGAGTGCTTTGACTTTATCGGCAAACTGTTCGTTACTGACCATAAAGTCTTGACGTTGTGCCGCGATTTCACAAACTTTGCGCAGCTGTTCGGCATGAAACGGTTTTTGAATGTAATCGGCAGCGCCAATCATCATCAGTTCTTCGGCCATATCCATATTACCGTGCGCGGTCATCACCACCACGGTTTGTGAAGGGCGTTCGGCGAGAATCACTTCAAGCACTTCATAACCATTCATGCCGGGTAACATCACGTCGAGCAAAATGATGGAATAGCGATTTTCGCGAAATAGCGCAATACCGTCTTTGCCGTTATAGGCAATGTCGGTTTCAAAACTGCGACGCAATATCCGTTTCACCAAATCAGCGGTGTCTTCGGTGTCTTCTATGACTAATATCGGAAGCTTTTCGGTACGTTGAATGTCCGACGAAAAGGCATTCGACAGAGCAGAGGTGAGCAACTGAAGTCGTTCAAACGGCACCACAGCGTCAATGCCAAATACTCTGGCAGTGGTTTCTGCAATGCGTTCGCAATACGTAGAGGTAATAAGAACAAATGGCACGTCTGGTTTGGTGATGTAAATGCTTGAGCGGACCATTCTAGATAGCCGCCAACCGTCGACACTGCCTATGTCTATTTCGGATACAATGAAATGGATACATTGTGTTTTTAACACCTTGATGGCTTCACTGCTATTGCTCGTGGAGACCACCGTAAAAACCTGTGCCCGATTAATTATTTTCTCTACTTTTTTACGTCTTCCCGGCGAAGGAGATACCAGCAGCAAAGTGAGCGCTTCATTCATTAAAGGTTTATTCCTGGGTAATTAATGCCATTAGTCCGTGCCGTTCCTCAGGCAGATTAATGTTAGCTTAATCATAATTGGCAAAAGACTCAAGGTTTTGCTGCCCTCAAGCTTGATATTAATCCTCCAACTCAATAGACTAGGCGGCAATTTTCACTTTTTGAATACTTTTTAACCATGCTGGTTGCCGATTTTGTCTTTGATTTACCCGATGAGCTGATTGCTCGCTTTCCTAAAACACAACGTACCCACAGTCGTTTGCTCAAACTGGAGGGCAATAGTGGTGATGTTTCGCATCATCACTTTACTGATATTGTCGATTTTATCGCCCCGGGAGATTTGCTGGTTTTTAATAATACCAAGGTCATTCCTGCCAGAATGTATGGCCAAAAAAGCTCTGGTGGCAAGGTTGAGGTGTTGGTTGAACGGGTACTCGACGAGCATCGGGTGTTGGCCCATATTCGCGCCAGCAAAGCCCCTAAGGTTGGTGCCAAACTCATTCTTGAGGGGGTCGCTGAATGTGAAATGGTCCGCCGTGAAGGGGCTTTGTTTGAATTGCTATTTAGTGGTCAAAGCAAGGTGCTGGATATTCTCGATCAGATTGGTCATATGCCGCTGCCGCCTTACATTGATAGACCAGATAGTGAGGCCGACCGAGAACGGTATCAAACGGTTTATGGTGAGGTGCCAGGAGCCGTTGCTGCGCCGACCGCAGGTTTGCATTTTGATGAGGCGTTAATTCAGGCACTTAAAGACAAAGGGGTTGAAACGGCATTTGTGACCTTACACGTGGGGGCTGGTACATTTCAGCCGGTTAGGGTCGATACCATCGCTGAACATGAGATGCATTCAGAATATATTGAAGTGCCCCAAGACGTGGTGGACGCCGTTAAACGCACTAAAGCCAATGGTGGACGGGTGATTGCGGTGGGTACCACGTCGGTGCGTTCGATTGAAAGTGCGGCGCAAAAAGCGCAGTCCGAGCAAGGTGAGGGTGAATTGATTGCGCCATTTTATGGTGATACCGATATCTTTATTTATCCGGGTAAAGCGTTTCTGATCATCGATGCGATGATCACCAATTTTCATTTGTCAGAGTCTACTTTGCTGATGCTAGTATCGGCGTTTTGTGGACAGGATAATATTAAAAATGCTTATGCCATTGCTATTGCTGAGAAATATCGTTTTTTCAGTTATGGTGATGCGATGTTTTTGACTAAAAATGTCGGGCTATTGGCACAAGAATAAGTAGAGGAATAACAAGATATGAAATTCGAATTAAAAAATACTGATGGCAAAGCCCGTCGCGGCAGTTTGACCTTTGATCGCGGCGTGGTCGAAACGCCCGCTTTTATGCCAGTGGGCACCTATGGTACCGTTAAAGGCATGACTCCAGAAGAGACCAAAGAAACGGGCGCACATATTTGTTTGGGTAATACCTTTCATTTGATGTTGCGACCAGGCACCGAGATCATCAAACAACATGGTGACTTGCATGACTTTATGCATTGGGATAAGCCGATTTTGACTGATTCAGGTGGCTTTCAGGTATTTTCTTTGGGCGCACTGCGAAAAATCACCGAGCATGGGGTAGAGTTTCGTTCGCCAATTAACGGTGACAAAATCATGCTGACCCCGGAGCGTTCAATGCAGGTTCAGCGCGATTTGGGGTCTGATATCGTGATGATATTTGATGAATGTACACCTTATCCTGCCACTCGCTCAGAGGCCAAAACCTCCATGGAATTGTCTTTGCGTTGGGCGCAACGTTCTAAAGATGAGCATGGTGATAACCCCTCTGCTTTGTTTGGCATTGTCCAAGGGGGAATGTATCCCGAGCTACGTGATTTGTCGCTGGCGGGGCTTGAGCGCATCGGATTTGATGGTTATGCCATCGGTGGCTTGTCTGTTGGTGAGCCAAAAGAAGATATGATCAATATTCTTAACCACACCACGGCAAAAATACCAGAGGATAAACCGCGTTATCTGATGGGTGTCGGCAAACCTGAGGATATCGTTGAAGCGGTTCGTCGTGGTATTGATATGTTTGATTGCGTGATGCCAACGCGCAATGCTCGTAATGGTCATTTGTTTGTCACCAGCGGTGTGGTCAAAATTCGCAACGCCAAACACAAAACAGATATTAGTGCTTTGGATGAACATTGTGATTGTTATACCTGTCAAAATTACAGCAAATCGTATTTGCATCATTTGGACAGATGTAATGAAATTCTCGGTGCGCGTTTGAATACCATTCACAATTTGCGCCATTATCAGCTTTTGATGCAAAGTTTACGCGAATCGATTGAAGACAATCGACTAGAAGACTTTGTGGTCGAGTTTTATACCCGGATTGGCAGGGAAGTGCCACCGCTAGAAAGTTAACGGTTGATGTCACTGTTTGAGGCCAGTGATGGCCTCAAGCTTTAGTGCTATTTTGGCGGGGGTAAAAACCATTCGGCATAAGGAAAGTCGGACCCCATGTGGTCAAGTTTTTGTTGGCAAATTTTGTCAATAGAGGCGAGTAATGCCGCATGATCGGCTGCTTCTTTTGAACCTGCTTCACCCTTTCTCATCATATTGGTGGTTTTGTCCTTAGCGATAAAAGGGGATCGAGCTGGGGCAAACTTATCTTGTTGAGTCTTCATATATTTGAAGCTTGCTCGCTCTATCACCTGAGCCAATTGCTGCTCATTCAATGGTATCTCCAATAGCGCTATGATGGTTTTTATTTCTTCCTCTGGCTGTTTTTTCAATTGATCAAATTTGACCACATAGACATTAGATCTGTCCCGCCATGCCCAATAGCTGCTGGTATGCTCTATCCAACGATCGAGCAATGAATCTTGTGCCATAAAAATTTCTGCCCACTCTTCGAAGCTGATATATGGCAATACGTTAAGAATGCCACAAAAAAAATGGTAGCTAGACACCAATACTTCTTTGGGGCTTCGTAGTACGACCAAGTATTTTGCTGATTCATTATAGGGAATGTAAGGCGCACTTTGATGGGTCTTAATCACTCGCAGGCCCGATGGAGATTGATAGACAGGTTTGACATTAAGATCAGGGTATACCCCTGCTTCTGGGTTGGCGACGACGTCATGGATGTGTTCAAAAGTCGAATCACCATAATCTGCAATTTGTTGAGCGATTTGTAACATCCAATTCGTGCCGCTTTTAAAATAGGTGGCGACAAAAACATCTTGTTTTTTGGGTTGGTATCCATCCATTGCGATCAATTTTTCCGGGTCTAAAATAACCGTCTTGGTGATGTAGTGAACACTAAATTTAACCAAACCTAGCCTTTGACTGATTTTTCTGCCTAAAATCATGCTAATGTATTTAACCGCGATAAATATAATGCTTCGTAATATAGGCTCTTTGACCAAATGTGCTCTTTCTTTGTTCACTGGATTACTCATAAGTACAAACTCATTATCTAATTAGTCATATCTTCATTCAACGAAAGTTGATTGGCCATTTATTTCAA
>JBLGCB010000141.1:0-13816 GCA_047617105.1 Phenylobacterium sp.
GAAGAAAAAGATCGGATTGAAATGGTGATCACCGCCACCGAATCCTCCTTTGATTTTGGCAAATCAATGAGCACCTATGTGCATGACCTACTGGGACTGAATCGAAACTGTCGTTTATTTGAACTTAAAAACGCCTGTTTTTCTGGGGTTGCCGCGTTACAAATGGCCATCAACACTGTGCTGGCACAAACGTCACCCGGTTCCAAGGTACTGGTTATCGCCACCGACATTTCACGCTTTTTGGTGTCTGAGGGTAATGAAGTCCACTCTGAGGAATGGTCTTTTGCCGAACCCTCATCAGGGGCAGGCAGCGTCGCCGTTTTGGTCAGCGAAACCCCCCACGTATTGCAAATAGACAAAGGCGCCAATGGTTATTATGGTTATGAGATTTTCGATACCTGCCGTCCTATTACTGATAGCGAAGTCGGTGACGCCGACTTGTCTTTATTGTCTTACCTCGATTGTTGTCACAATACCTTTCTCGAATACCAAAAACGCGTCCCTGACGCCGATTATGCCACCACTTTTGACTATTTGTCCTTTCACACCCCGTTTGGCGGCATGGTCCAGGGGGCTCACCGTAATATGATGCGCAAACTGGTCAAAGCCAAGCTACCACAGATTAAAGCAGACTTTGACACACGGGTTTATCCTGGACTGTTGTGGTGTCAGCGAGTCGGCAATATTATGGGGGCATCTGCGCTACTGTCCTTACTCAGCACCATTGCACACGCGCCGATAGACAGTCCTGCTCGAATTGGTTGTTTTTCTTATGGTTCGGGTTGTTGTTCTGAATTTTTTAGTGGTTTAACCTCTAAACAAGGCCAAGCGAAGATTCATGCACTGGGGATTCAACAGCATCTTGATAATCGCTATCGGCTGACCATGGCAGAATATGAAACGTTAATTAACATCAGCGTTAACGTTAAATTTGGTACTCGAAATCAACTGCTTGACCAAAGCATAATGACCCAGGCGCGCACCAGCGCTGATCAGAAACCGCGCTTATATTTAAAAGAAATTAAAGAATTTCATCGCCAATATGAGTGGGTATAATCAAGATGAAAAGTGATGATTTATCAGACATTGTGATTACCGGCATGGGCATAACCTCGGCCATTGGTCAGGGAAAATCCGACTTCAGCCGTGCATTGTTGGCTGGCCAACATAATTTTGCCGTCATGCAGCGTCCAGGTCGTCAGTTCCCCCTATCGACCAACATTGATGCTGACCAGCACAGCCCTTTCCTCGGTGCTGAAATTGCAGCGCTTTGCATACCCGATTCAATAGCCAAAAGGGTGATCAGAAGCGCTTCTTTGTCTGCTCAGGCAGCGCTGGTCACCCTCAATGAGGCGTGGCATGACGCCAATCTCGATGAGGTTGACCCTGAGCGCATTGGCCTGATCATTGGCGGTTCTAATGTTCAACAACGGGAATTAACCCAGACCCAGGCAAACTACCAGGACCGGATTCAATTTTTACGGCCAGATTATGCCCTGTCTTTTATGGACAGCGACCTTTGCGGCTTGTGCACCCAACAGTTTGGCATCAAAGGGTTTGCTTATACGGTCGGTGGTGCGTCTGCCAGTGGCCAAATGGCGATTTTGCAGGCAATCGCGGCAGTGCAGTCGGGCCAGGTTGACAGCTGTATCGCCATGGGCGCATTAATGGATTTATCCTACTGGGAATGTCAGGGGTTTCGTGCTTTGGGTGCCATGGGTTCATCACGTTTTGCGCAACAGCCAGCACAGGCTTGTCGTCCTTTTGACCAAGCCCGGGATGGATTTATTTATGGCGAATCCTGTGGTGTCGTAGTGATTGAAAAAGCCCCAGCGCGCACTAGAGCCAAAAAACCCTATGCTCGGCTAACCGGAATGGCTAGCGGGATGGATGGCAACCGCAATCCCAACCCTAGCCTCGAAGGTGAAATTAAGGTCATCCAGGCTGCCCTGCAACAGGCAAAGTTGACTTCGGCCGATATCGATTACATCAACCCTCATGGCAGTGGTTCGGTGATTGGCGATAAAACTGAACTTGCCGCGCTTGGCCATTGCCAACTCAATCACGCCTATATCAACGCCACCAAGTCATTGACAGGCCATGGTTTGAGTGCTGCCGGTATCGTCGAAGTCATTGCCACGGTGTTACAGATGAACGCAGGTCAACTGCACCCCAACCGAAATCTGGATGAGCCGATGGCCGCTGATTATAACTGGGTCCCCTCGACAGCCCTATCGCATAACATCAACAATGCGTTGTCTTTGAGTTTTGGCTTTGGTGGTATCAATACCGCCCTGTGCATCCAAAATATATCGCCATAGCGACCCAACATTGAAATTACATTGATAGTGCCAAATATTGTTCTGGCGCAAGCGGGTGTTTCTGTATATACTAATTGCCGCGTTCGCAACCACAGTACCAAACTAAAAACTGTTGCTTGTTCACCGACAAAGGATTCTGTTTACCAAAGCTTCTAATAAGGAACAAACCAATGAAACATTGCCATGACATCAACTAAGCCAGCGGTAAGCCGGGTCCAATTGGAACATACCCTCAACGTCATACTGATGAGTCCTATATTCAGCCGTGCGGGTCGTTCTGCCGAGCTGCTGAAATATTTGGTCAAACATAGCCTAGACAACCAAATCGACAAACTCACAGAATCGACCATCGGCGTCGAAGTGTTTGGTCGTGACAGCGGGTTTACACCCAATAGCAATAATATTGTCAGGGTTAACGCCGGACGGTTGCGGCAAAAACTGGCCGACTTTTATGCATCGCCCGAAGGTACCACCCAGCGGGTCCAAATCACCTTGCCCGAACGTAGTTACGAGCCGCAGTTTTTAATCGACGATAAAGTGGTGGAGCCAGAGCAAATCGGCGCAAGCGCCTTGCCGACAGCACCCGTGGCAGCCAAAACCGAACCGACTTTGGTCGAGGTAGCAACGAATCCATCAACACTTTCCCGATTACACCATTCAATAACGGCCTTTACCACTGTGCCGATGGTGCTGCTTGTCGTACTGGTTAGTGTACTAGTCAGTGGTTTATACCTCAGCACAATGCAAGACACAATGCAGAACACAATGCAGGGAAATGCCGGGCAATCTCAAGTACAGCAATCATCTGACAATCCCCCTGGGCTGAGCGCCAAATTGCTCGGCGACAGTAACTTCCAAGGCGATTATATTGCCGCCCATAAGCATTACCAACAGGCAGTGACACAAACCCCTAACAACAGTGTTTATCTGCGCCAACTGGCCCGTTGCCAACTGCAACTGAGTGAGTATGAAGCGGCCAAAGATAACCTACAAAGCGCACTCAAACTCGACCGGATAGGACAGTCAAACTCCGCCCAGATAGCACAGAATCTGCTTTATCTCGGTGCCTACTACAGTAAGACCAGTCAGTTTACACCCGCCAATCGCCACCTCAATGACGCCTTCGATATGGCCCTTAATCTCGACGTTGCTGCCAATCAATTAATGGCTTATTACTCTGAACTGGCATCCAATCATTTCCGTCAGGGCCAATACAGCCAAGCCCAAGATCAGGTGAGCCAAGCGTTGGCCTTGGCCACCCAGCAGGCTGAGTTGCCCTATGAAAACATGGCGGCGTTATATTCTACCAGAGGATTAGTAAAACAAGTACAAGGGCAATTTACCAAAGCGGCGATAGATTTACACACCGCCCTTGACTTGGATATTGCACGATATGGCGAACAGCATGAAAAAGTGGCTGTCAGGCGCAACAATCTGGGCATACTCTTTGGCAATACCGGCCAATATGGCCAGGCACTGACCCAATACCAAACCGCTTTGGTGATTTTTGAAAAAATATATGGTGAAAAACATTCTTTGGTCGCCAAGGCATACAACAACATCGGCCTCGCCCTAACTTACCAGAAAAAAAATAACGATGCCCATACCCACTTGGCAAAATCGATGTCGATCCACATCGCGCTTTATTCCAACGAGAGTCCGCAAGTGGCCTCTAATCTGTTCAATATTGGTGAAGTATACTTTCAACAAGGGCAAATTGAACAAGCCCAATCGGTTTATCAAAGGGCATTAACCCTGTTTACCGACGCTTTTGGTCCCCAGCACCTGCACGTCGGACTGACACTGGAAGCTTTGGGCAATGTTTATGTCAAACATGGCCAGACTGACAAGGCTCAAGCATTGTATACTCAGGCGCTGCCTATTTTTAATGATACTTATGGTCCTGAACATGCTTTGAGTCTTAAGGTGCAGCAGCTGGCTAAGGTGCTGGATGATGATGGATTAGAGTCTGTGCTTTAGGGCTTCTACCTAGGGTAGCCCTTTATCTGGATTCGAGGTTAATGATGTCGCAATGTAAGCGATCAAAATTGAGCGTTTTGATGGCGATTGGCGATCTTGGTTGGCTTAATGTGAGCTAATTTGATCTTGCCCCCAGCCCTGTTTAGCACATAAGTTTTGACGACTTGAATTGTATCAGATAACCCCTCATCTACAAACAAGCACACGAAAGCGAGCATTGAGGCTCATAGAAAAGTATGGTATTGTCTACTACACTTAAACCATTAAAACAAAACTATGAACATTTTTGTCACCGATGATTTTGAAGATTTTATGAAAGTCGCCAGGCTATCAGATCAAGATATTATTAAGAGAGATACAAGATGACTGATACCAGACTCGACAAAATGCAACGAATGGCGCAACGTTTTCATGCCACTGGCACCGTTGATAAAATCACCATGCGTACCATTGATGCTTTGGTTGAACAAACCAAGCTTGAAGACATGAACGGCGAACAAATCCTGCAATTGCGAATGCGTGAAGGCATTAGCCAAGGTGTATTGGCGACGATCCTCAACATGAGCAGTGAGAGCGTAAAAAAATGGGAGCAGGGCAAATCCAAGCCTCAAGGCGCAGCGCTTCGATTGTTATCTGTAATTGAGCGAAGCGGGATTAAGGCTGTTATTTAAAACTATGTCATTTTCATTGGAGGATATAAGTATGCAGACTGAAAGCCATCACTGCAAAGAGCAAGCTAATAGTGAAACACTTGAGCGCTGGCAAGCCTATAGAAAAAATGGCGAAACCGTCAGTAATAAAGCAATGATGGATTGGTTGGATAGTTGGGGCACTGAACAGGAAGTGCCATGTCCGGTGAGCCCAGAAGCTCAGACGGGTGGTGATTAATCATCGCCTCAGTTTTCATACAAGCGCAGTCATTTGGTATAGATGCCAATGGCTTTTCGAGAAATAACTATTTCAATGCGCAACCCAACCCCCCGTTAACCTCTCAATTTTTCTGGCAGGCGTGTTATAACAATGCCAGCCCTCCTGATTCTTTAATAGGCTCAGCCTATCAAACAACGCAATCAAAACCTTGCCTTTAACAATTTAATGGTAAATAGTACGCATAGTTTATTGACAAAAATTTATCAGTACATTTGCCTTACACCGACTTTCGATTCATACGATACTTTCTGACCAAAAGAAGAGCTTTACAATGCGAATAACAGCCTCTCAAATTGCCGAATGGGTTAACACCCATGCTAAAACAGCACAAACCGATTTACCCCGCTTAATCAGGCGACTATGTTTTGATTCGCAGGCTACCCGACAGCTGATTTTTCCTGCGGGTGATTCTACTTTCGTACCGGGTTGGGATGGCGTACTGACATCTGAACAAGGCAATACCTGGGTGCCCAATGGCACTTCATACTGGGAGATTGGTTGTAGCGGGGTAATAGCAACAAAAGCAAATGGTGACTACAACAAGCGATTAACCCAAACAGACGCACAAGTGCGGGCAAATACCACTTATGTTTTTGTCACCCCACATCGCTGGACTAAAAAATCAGATTGGCTAACAGACAAACTCGATAAAAACGAATGGGCTGATATACGAGTTTATGATGCGGATGATTTGGAACAATGGCTGGAGCAATCCCCCGCCATATCGTTGCAATTTTCCGAAGAGCTAGGACTCTGTGGTCATGGGGTTGAAAGCCTTGCCCGCCATTGGCAAGCATGGTCACAACAATCTCAACCGGCAATAACTGACGATGCTTTCTTTATTGACCGGATCGCAACGAGGGATAGATTACTGAATAAGGTTAATGAGGCACTTTGTGCACCACGTTCGGGGATGACTATAGTCGTTCGGGCTGACAGCGTAGAAGAAGCAACAGCATTTACTGTTGCCACATTGATGACCGAGCTTAAGCTGGCCAACCAATCGTTGGTTGTCACTACAACGGAAGGCTGGCGATTTGTTGATGCCAATAGCGAATTAAAAATCGCCATTGCCGCTCAAACAAAAGTGGCAGCGGCACCATCACAAAGACAAGGGCTGCTGGTAATTATCCCCCATGTACTGGGTGAGATTAATGTGACCTCGAATAAAAGCTCAGCTGATGAAATTATTCTCGAACGCCCGGCTATTTATGAATTTGAAAAAACGCTGACCGAAATAGGTGTTGAAAAAAGTGATGCCAAACGTTATGCCTTCAGTACAGGTCGTTCCTGGACAGTTTTTCGCCGCCAAAGCGCAACGAACCCGGCAATACGCAAACCCGTTTGGCTGGAACAGTCTCAATCAGATAGCCTGGTGATTCTCTGTTTGTTAGGCACTTGGTCCGCAGACAATGAAACCGATTGCCAAATAGTGGCCCGACTGGCAGACAAACCCTATGAAACAATTCAGGAAGATTTACAACAGCTGGCAACCATGGACGATTCTCCAATACTTAGCATAGGCTCGGTCTGGAAGGCGAAGTCGCCGCTGGAGCTGTTATCTCTTTTCAGTCACCGCATAACTCGGACACAGTTGGATCGCTTTTTCTTAATCGCAAAGGAAATGTTGACCGTCCCGGACCCTCAACTTGAATTACCGGAAGAACAACGTTATGCCGCCCAGATTCATAACAAAGTACATCCATTCTCTGGTCGATTGTTTCAGTCAGTATGTGACGCACTGATAAAATTGGCCGTGCGTGGGGCTGAGCAACAAAGTTTGCAAGCTCTGGGTGTTGAACAGCGTGTACATCATTTTGTCCATGAGTTATTAGATAACGCAAATTCAGAACGCTGGCTTTCTCTGGCTTCCTATTTATCTTCCCTTGCTGAAGCTGCACCTGATGCTTTCCTTAATGCAGTAGAGAAAAGCTTGAAGTTGCCTGATGCCCCCGTGTCACGGTTGCTGACTGAAACAAGTGATTCAGGTAGCGGTGGTCGTTGTTGGCACGCAGACTTGCTGTGGGCTTTAGAGGTATTGGCGTGGTCACCCCGTACCTTTCCCAAAGTCGCGTTAATTCTTGCTCAATTAACCCATATACAAATCAAAGGCAATTCGGGTAATACACCAGGTAACAGCCTTTATGGTCTTTTTCGCAGTTGGTGGCCTCAAACAGCAGCAAATGTAGACGAACGAATTAAGGTGCTCGACCTGCTGATTCGTAAAGACTCTGATGCGGCGTATCAAGTACTTACAAGGCTTACAAGCCGAGGCCAGAAAATGGCCTCGCCAGCCAACCAACCCAAATGGCGCGATGACGATGCTGGCTCCGATTCCGTTACAAATCATGAAGTATACATTATGGTTAATGCTGCGCAGGAACGTATTTATCAACTCAGTAAAGGTAACGCAACACGTCTTGTTCAATTATTACAGCAAACACCAACAGAGGAATATGAAGAATTCTCACAAGTACTTGAACGATTAAAACCATTCACGCAACCAGAAGCGCAAGACGAAGACAGGCTAGCCCTTCAAACGGCTTTAAGAGACAAAATCCACTCACATCTTAATTACCATGATGCACCGGGGGCTAACGCTGCCAAGCTGTTGGTTGAAATGAATTTATATTATGAGCAACTTTCGCCAGCAGATTTTATTTTGCGTCATATTTGGCTATTTAGTGACAATTGGATGGACTTACCCTACAAAGATCCTGACAACCATGATAACAGCGCGAAGTTAAAACAACTCAGAACAACGGCACTGGATGACATCTACCAAAGCTTAGGGATTCATAGCATTGAAGTGCTAATCATGGATTGCCATCAACCTGATGCCGTCGGCAATATATTAATTGATATGCAATGGTCAGAGATATCTTGGGACCTTTGGATTGTGGATAAAGGAGAAGAGTTTATCTCTGGCGACCATATGTCACAGTGTATTTTTGGCATGTTGTGGGCAATGTCAACGCCTGACATAAATGAACTAATCACCAACGTTATGGCACTTGGCAAACAACGTGCGTGGGACAATGATAAATTTGCCCGTTTTCTGACATTAGCACCGTCAAGAAAGGTTCGCCAAATCGCCAAAGACAGTGGACCAGAAATCAACCAAGCTTACTGGACAATTGTCAACCCCAGCCATTTTCGTGGAGACGATGAAGATGAATCGACATTTGTATTAGACCAACTAATGCAGGTTGACCGCCCTCTGGTCGCCTTGCATTATTGTCAGTTTGCGCCAGATAAAGTTGATGCCAAAGTGCTTTTGGTGGTTATGAAACAAGCTTTGCACAGCAAGGAAGAAAATATCCCTTGGCCAAGATCGTATCATTTAATAAAAATGATTGAGCATTTAGAAGTATCTGCTGAAATAGACAGAGGGACATTACTTCAGTTGGAATTTACTTATTTACCCGCTCTTGGTCATAACAATGAAGCCAAAGCCACTACTTTATATGAGGCGGTAACCACAAGTCCTGATTTTTTTACTGAATTGATATGTTTATTGTACAAACCTGAGCATGGGGAAAGAACAAAAGCCATTGATGGCGGATTGAAAACGGCTGCTAATAATGCGTGGAATCTCCTTCATGGTTATTCAAGGCTGCCGGGAACTCAAAAGGATGGCACTATTGAACACGATAGCTTTAAACAATTCATAGAAGATACCCGGGAACGATGCCGCAAAGCAGACCGACTAACGACGTGCGATCAAACACTCGGACAAATTCTCGCCAGCAGCCCCACTGGCGACGATGGTGCCTGGCCTTGTTCGATTGTATGTGACCTATTGGATATGGATGAAATGCACCATATACGGAAAGGTTTCTATTCAGGTGTCATAAATAGTCGAGGAGTAACAACCCGTTCAATGGTTGAAGGTGGTGCTCAAGAGCGCTCGCTTGCAGCATATTACCGCAGCCACGCTGAGAAACACCAATTTTCCTATCTCAATGTAGCTCAACTATTGGAAGAAATTGCAAAATCTTATGAATGGGAAGCTCAACGTGAAGATGAGCAAGCAAACCTTAATAAAGAACGGTATTAGCTGATGGAAACACCTTCAAATAACGCGTCTGTCAGACGAAGCCAGGCCTAGGAAGTTTTACACCATGGCAAACCAAAACTTGCCTGGCATTTACTGCGCCAATTACAAAAAGATGAAACCTATAAACAACAATTCAAAATAGCCATCACGAAGCAACCACTGAGGTGGCACAAAACGGAAATCATTGGTCACCGTGACCAAAATCACCTGCATATATACCATTTTAAAACGCACTTGGTCACGAGATGGTCACCATCCAGTCACTGGCTCAGAATTATCAACAAAGGAATGTACTACAAAGAAAGGATAACTACTTGAATTGACAGACAAATAAGTGGCGGAGTGGACGGGACTCGAACCCGCGACCCCCGGCGTGACAGGCCGGTATTCTAACCAACTGAACTACCACTCCGCAGTGGTATGATGTAGCGCTCATTCGAATGGAGGTTAGCTTATTCGAATGACTTTAAGTAGCTGCGTCGCTTGCTTCAATGCCGCGTATAATAAGGATATGCCGTGGATGAGTCAACCAGTTTTTACACTTTTTTTTGGTTTTTTCATCACAGTGAAATATCCGCGCCATTTATAACCAAGTAATGATTCTAAAACCCCCTGACCATCAGGCCAAAGGGCTTTTTAATCCATCAAATGATGACCAACTAATCACTACCGCGCAGTGAATGGATCGCCGGATAGTTGATAAATGGACGTAATGGCCAGTAGCAAGCGAACAAAGCCATGGTGCTGATCAGTGCCAAGGTAACAACAAATATGCCAATCATCTGAACCCCAACATAGTTGGCTAAGGCTTCAGAGAAACCGATATAAGCTATCAGTAACACCACCAAACTGACCACAATGCCAATGAGTACGGCAGCGGTATTGTCTTTGATGATCATAGCAATCAGGTCTTTGCGCTTAGCACCAATGGCCAAGCGAGTGCCCAACTCGAAACGGCGCATCTGGGTGCCATAGCTCAAAATACCGTACAAACCCACCGCTGCGAGGAAGAATGTCAACATCGCCAATACCGCACTGGTGACGGCCGTCACGTACTGGGTGAATAACAACTGAGCGCGTCGATCGTTAACCGAATCCATGTGGAACAAGCTGAACTGACTGTTGACCTGGGCAATAATACTCACTACACGTTCCCGTGACATCACCTGGTTATCTGTAAACTTCACCAGCATCGAACTCGCACTTAGTCTGGTTGGTATGTAAGCACGCATCGGAATCTCCGTGGCAGCCGGACGTTTCACCCCTTTGACCACACCGCTAATGGTAAATACCTGTTCGTTCATCTTAATTTTACTGCCCAATGCTTTGATACCATCAGCCAGCAGTTTTTCGGCATAAACATGGTTAACAATTATCAGGTCATTTTTGTCTTTGATATCAGCAGCAGAGAAATAATCCCCTTCAATCAGCGGCTGCTCAATCATCTGAAAATACTGATCATCTACTCGGCGAGTCTCAACCACCAAACGTTCTTCAGGTCCGTCAACGACCTGAGCAAGAATGTTACCACCATTGACCGGCGATCCCGCCAGACTCACACTTTGCACTTCAGGCTCTTCAAGTAATTTTCGTTTCAGCTCATTGACCAGCGGGATCATCTCCTCGTCTGGCGGGAAACTCGGCGCTGAAATCGATAACTCCACGGTCGAAATATTGTCGGTATTAAAACCCAATGGCGCATCAATGGTTTTTAAAGCATCCCGCAATAAACTGATGTTGGCAAAGACCAAGGTGGTGACAATCGCGACCTGAGAAATAATCAGCAAACGACGCACTTTATGTGATACCTGAACCCCGGTGCCTTTACCGCTAGACTGCAAGGTTGAGTTCAACGCTTTGTAATTGATCATGCTGGCACTTAAACGGGCAAAGAATAACCCCAGCAACAAACCAATCAATACCGCAGCACCTAGGGTGAGACCATTGATCGCCAACTCATCAACCCGAGGCAAGCGTTCGGCCAAATAATGTTGCAGCAGATAAAATCCGACATTGGCAATCACTAAAGCAAACACCACAGAAACAAACATCAATAAGCCAGTCTCGGCAAACAGAGTCTTAAACAGCTGCTTTTTGGTGGCACCAACGGCGGCATGAATCGCCAACTGACGCTGCTGCTCGGCGGTACGTGACATAAACAGGTTAGAAATATTGGCGCAGGCCACCAACACCAAACCAATCACCCCAGCCAGTAACAACATCACGGTGTCCTCGGCATCGCCCAAAATGGCGGTTTTAAAAGACAGCAACTGAACCTTAATCGACCAGCCTTTAAAAAAGGCAACATCAAACACTCTTTCAGTCCAGGTATCATGAACCAAAATCGTCAGGGTCTGCTCTACCTGTTCTACATTCATGTTGCTGGTCAGCTTGCCAACAAAACGCTGACTGGTACTGATATTACCCCATGATTCGCGCTGACGCTCACTCGCCTGGTTAAAGTCCCATGGCAAAAAGACATTGCTCTTGACACCCACTTCATTGAGTTGTGGTTCTACATAAGATTCAGCCAATACCCCGACAATGTTAAAACTGGTGCCACTAAAATTGATTTTTTGGCTCAGAATATCGGCATCACCACCAAACTCGTCCTGCCAAGTGTTGAAACTCATCACCGCTACCGGATTGTTGGTATTTTTGGCTTCAGTCTCGTCAAATGCCCGGCCCATGGCCATTTTGGCATCGAGCAATTTGAACCAACCCGGCGTGACATAGGTGGTATTCATGGTCGGCTGGGTCGACTGGCTGGTCAATACGTCCTGGCCATAATAGACCAGCGCCGATACACCAAATAATTCTTGATTATCATACAGATGGATCAAACCTGGATAAGTATAAGCAATGCCCTGTATTTTGCCTTTGGCGTTGCTAAAGACCGAATCCACCTGATACAGTTTGTCTTGCTCCGGATACGGTAAAGGTTTGCCGAGCATGACATACGCTAAGGTCAAAATACACAATAATGCCCCAAGGGTGATGCCCATGGTGGTGACAACCGTGGCAACAAAACCACCTTTTTTCCGCAGGCCAACCCAAGCCTGCTTTAATTGGTAAGCTTGACTCATGATGCCTCCTGCATGTCTGGCGTGGTCAAGATATTACCGTCAAGCAAGCTCAGTTGCGTGGTGGCCATATCGGCATAACGAGGATCGTGCGTTACCATACAAATCGTGGTGCCGTCTTTGTTCAGTTGGGCCAATACATCCATCACCTGATCGCCACTTTTCGAATCAAGGTTACCAGTCGGCTCATCCACCAGCAAAATGGCTGGATTGGCCACCAAGGCACGGGCAATGGCAATACGCTGTTGTTGTCCACCCGAGAGCTGGTTAGGACGATGGCTGGCCCGGTGTCCCATATCCACCATTTCAAGGCATTGTGCAACGCGTTTTTTAATCTCATCATCGGCCATTTTTTCAGTGCGATAACGTAACGGTAACGCCACATTGTCAAAGACGCTCAATTCATCAATGAGGTTAAATGACTGAAAAATAAAGCCGATTTTGCTGTTTCTCATCTCAGCGGCTTGATCCAATGTCATATCGGTGACATTAATTCCTTCAATAGAATATTCGCCGCTAGAAGGCATATCTAGCAAACCCAGAATGGATAACAAAGTAGACTTACCACAACCTGAAGGACCAGAGATAGACACATAGTCACCGGCCTTAATGGTTAAGTCGATGCTTTTAAGGGCATGGGTTTCCAATTCTTCAGTTTCAAAAATTTTGGCAATACCTTTCATGTGAATTTTAACGTCACTCATAACAGCTTTATCCTATAATAATTTTAAAATCTGGGTTAACGGTTGAATACTTTTGCGATGACTACTTTTTCGCTGACCGCAGTATAACAAGTTCATATCAGGATCTCTTCCTTACCGTCATCATCACCAAGCAACGGCTCAAAACCCAGTTTAATCAAGGCTTCATCTACTGCGCCAGCGATAGCCGACAAGGTAGACAGTTCAAAAATATCGCGAATTTGCAATTCCACCGCAAACCGGGTCTTGATTTCACCCACCAGTCGCATCAGCAACAGCGAGTGACCGCCCATATCAAAGAAATTGGCCCGCTGACCAATCATACCGACATCTACTTTGAGCAGTGTCGACCAGATTTGTGCCAGTTGTTGCTCAGTATCCGTTTCAGGCTCGCTATAATCACTGATATCGACGCTACTTTGCGGCTGCGGCAGCGCCTGCACATCGAGTTTGCCATTGGGCGTTTGGGGGAAAAGGTCAAGGAACATAAAGATACCCGGTATCATATACTCCGGCAACATCTGGGCGAGTGCCGCCTTAAAGTGGCTTTGTAATTGCACCCCTTGGCCACTAAATTGATCTTCAACAATGACATAAGCCACCAATTGTTGAATCTGGCTGTTATCACTGGTGACCTGCACCACTGCCGCTTTGATTTCTTCACACGCCAGCAGTTGGGTTTCGATTTCACCCAGTTCAATCCTGAAACCCCGCAGCTTAACTTGGTTATCGTTACGGCCA
>JBLGCB010000142.1:0-13686 GCA_047617105.1 Phenylobacterium sp.
CTTTAAATGTTCAATATGACAATCACCCCTACCGATCGGCCTTTCACAATAGCAACATATGTAACCCTGCTCTATCAGCAAACTCTCACGGATAGCCGTTTTTACATCAGCACGCACTCGATTCCAACGAGGGTTTCCTCGCTGATACATTTTATCCTGCGCTTTGTGGTCTAAAAATTCGTCAGGTTCATCATTCTTAACAATATGCTTCATTTGCCAATAAGTTCCTTGCGCTTAATCAGCACATTAGCTTTAACAAGATCGGCATCATCACCAATTAAAGCACTCAGGTCATTGACCAATTCAACCGCTTGCGCCAACTCACCACTTTGAATCAGCGTAAACAACTGGTGCAACTTCTCTTTTTCTTGTGCAGGTCTGGCTGAAACGCCCAGTAAGTCCTCCAATATTCTATCGGTATTTTTACCATAAGACTCAATGGCTTTGACATAATCAAGGCAACCTTCGGTTTGCTTTAACAAAAAGATACTTTCAGGTTTAACATGGCTAATAATTTGCGGCGAGTGAGTGGATATAAAAAACTGACAACCAGGAAACACTTCCAGTAACTTGGGGATCACCAACCGCTGCCAACTTGGATGAAGGTGCAAGTCAATTTCATCGATCAGAATAAACCCTTCACCTTTTAGCGGATTATCGCTGCGGGGGTTGCCAATCGCCAATCTTCTGGCAATATCCCCCACCAAAGCAATGAGATTTTTTTCACCATCTGACAGTTGATCAAGGTTATAGGTCTCACCATTTTTTTCAATCAACATATGTGGACGAGGTACCCTTTTAACTCTTAAAAAACGATACTCAGGAATAAATTGTTCGATGGCTTGGGTCACGATACTCAATTCTTGGCCTTCATTACTATGAGCATTGTTTTTTTGTTGAATGTCTTTTTCGATAATTTGTTGGATAAACAATGGCAAATCGGTGGTTATTTGTTGGCTATTACGTTTAAATTCACTTTCTAATGCTTTTTTACCCTTATCACTAAGCCACCATAAACTGAGCAAAGTCCCTAAATTAAAAGCTCCCCAACAAAAGCGATGAAGTTTAATGTCACCATTACCCTGCTTATCAATTACGGCAAAATTATCAATTACCTTTTGAACCAACGCTTTGACCCCTTGTGATTCGTCAATCAAATCGTCTTTTTGTTCTTCTGCTAATGCACTCATTTTATGAAACATAAAGACCACACTTTGAAGAATGCTCACATAAGGCAAATACTCAGCAATGCTCAACCCAAAAGTCTCAATCAGATCAGATAATTCAAGAAATAAAAACCTCGGCTCATTGTAGATAACCTTATTGGCTTCAATTTTCTGAATCAACGGATGAATCTTGATTGGATTAAACCTGTCAGGCAGTGTATCCCGTAAATCACCTAACAATAACTTTACCCGGCGTTTAGTCCAGTTTTCGTTTTGCTGCATCCATTTAGTTCGAGACTGGGCGTTTTCATTTAAAATATCATCTTGTAAACGAAACCATTCAAAAAACGATTGATAGTTGGTCTTGCCACCGAGTGCATTGGCGTAAACATCAAAATCAGAAATAGAGTGTTGGGTGGGAATGTTCGGTTTAGTGGTTGCCACAAGACGATTCACCGAATAATAAGCAATCACAGGCAGGGTTTTGTCACTTTCATAATGCGTTTTAATTATTTGGGCTAATTGATTAACACCATTAAGCTGTATTTTAAAATTAGATTGGCTGCCTTTAGCAAGTTTGGGCAAAAACCAGTGGTAAACCTGTTCTTTTTCTGTGAGGTGAACTTCCAACGACCCTTCGCTATGATTATTACGCAAGTTCGATTGGGCAATATAATCGCCTCGGCCATTTTCTCGTTCAATACGTTTAACCAGCCAACTTAGTGCAATGCTTAAGGCATCAAGAATCGTTGACTTACCAGAACCATTAACACCGACAAACAGGTTGAGCTGGGGATTAAATGCAAACTGAACTTCCGCCGCCGAACGAAAGTTAAACAAAGTGATTTCATCTATTTTCATGTTATGGTTACTTAATCGCGATTGGTGGCATTATATTAAGTTAATGAGTGTCTGTCGAGATATCGATGGTTCAGGATATTTGGGGTCAGCGAAGTATCGCAATAACATTACCGATAAATACAGGCATTTTAAAACCTGTAATTAACGGTATATACAGATTTATTTAATTTTTTATAATGTATTGTTTATTAGGAGCCAACCATTGGATTTTTTCATAAAAAAACAAGACAAAGGACTTGGAGAGAAAACGGTTATTAATTGGATAGCCGTCATTGCTACCATAATAGGTTTCGCGATGGCAGGTGAATGGATGTACAAAGCGTTTTTTAAAGCCCCAAACCCAGAGTTTTATTTCAAACCCAGTATAATGAGTTTACCTGGTCACCTGTGTATACAACCCGCGAATGATGCAGCAAAGAATTTTAAAGACGATTTATACATAACACTCGAAAGATTTAAACGAAAAGTTGGCAAGCTAAAAAAAGCCAAGAAAGTCACACCAAACAGCTATTGCAACAATAATTATTGGCGTTTTGATCTGACAGATAAACTGCACGCTTTCTTAAAATCAAATAAGCCAAACGATGTCGTTTTTTATTTTGCTGAGCATAAAAAATCAGATACCTATAAGCTATTTATCAACCAGTCACCACCCAGTTATCAGTTGAAAATAGAGCCAGCTAAAGATAAGAAACAGAACTCAACTTACAGCACAGGTTAAAAGCAATTATATTACTGGGTATAATCAGGGACTTGGCAAAGTAAACGTGAATTTTTATTTTTTGAATAAAAATATTTCAACCCCGGCAAACGTACTATCTGGTATCGCAATAATTGAGGGCCAAAGCATAAAAAGCTTTGATGTGAAATTAGATGATGTTGAAGTAATACCATCTGATGACCCCAAGTACCACAAAGACTACTTAAAAATAGTTTATGAGGATGGTTCCAAATTAAGCAGTAGCGCAACAATTACGTATGCCAACTTAATTAGTGGTATTAAATTGACGTTGTCATCCAATGGTCCGTCCGGGCAATCTCAGTCACTGACTGTTAAATCCCCAAAACTAGAATACAATATGTTGTCAAATAATCAAGCTGATTCCGGTGAGAATTTTGCCGTTGAGTTAAATCTGGTTCAGTACACAACGGTTAATAAAAATGAGCAAGGTAACTCGCCAATATTGCTAAATTTAGTCCCTATTGAATCTAGTTATAAACTAGAATGGGAAATACCCAATGAACCTAATATATCAGCAAATTCGCCAACCACTATTTTAAGAGATGGTGAATCCATAGGTGTATCTTTAGATAATACGTTTTACGATGAAATTACAGCTGACATATCTATTGGTAGCTATCAAGTTCAAATTAGGGGCAAAAACGAAATTCAATATGCCAGTAACACCATTACTGAAATTCCAGCGCTTGAAGTGAAACTACCTGAGCAAAAACCAGAGGAAATCTTTGCCAGAAAGAATCAATTACTTTACCAATTTTGTGGTGAAGTTTCTGGACTATTAGGCTCCGGACAACTTGGTTTTGGCCCCAATGCTGCACAAAAGGCAATGCAACTCTTGTTAACAACAGTAAAAATTAAAGCTGTAAACGCAACTATTCTGCAAAGTGACAGGTGGAAAAGTAAAACTGTATCAGAGCAAGCATGTAGCATTATAAAATACAAAAGTAATTATGGATATTTTAAATCCCAAAAGAATTACATCAATGATATTTGTTGTTACGAATCAAACAATACATTTGAGGCACTAGTTAATATAATGATAGATGTCGATGTTGACAAGTACAAATATTGGGTTCTACGCTACAATTTCGATACTGAAACCCCAATGGAAATTATCAAGGTAATCAAAGCACATAATTACTTTAGATTACATTATAAGACAGCACATCAACTTGAATTTCTAGAATCACAGCTGAAGGTAATAAAGCAATCAATAAACGGAATAAGTGGGCGGAATAAGTGAAATTGCACCATCAGCAACAGGTCACCGAATTTGCCATAGTTTACTTTAACGCCGCCGCCCAGGTCGAGACTTATCTTTTTCTCAGCAAATCCGTCATTAGGATAACGGTTTATGCTCACTAGATTTATCAACATTATCCCCATTATCAAAGATGGTTTGCTGTATTCGCAGTAAAAACGGATCGACCGTCTTTTGTTGCAAACCGGTTTTGGCCAATGGATAAATCGATAATTGGCCATTAAGCTCACCTATCATCACCGCATCTTCACCGTTTAAAGCGGCCTCCACAGCGGCGGCCCCGAGTTTGGTGGCAACGATGCGGTCCTTACTCACCGGGCTGCCACCACGCTGAATATAACCCAGCACGCAGGGACGACAGTCAACATGGAGTTGTTCGTTGAGGGTTTGGGCTAATCCTGCCGCCCCGCCTGGCCATAGGTTTTCCATTAATACAATGATATAACTGGAGTCGTGTCGGGTGACTAAGGCTTGCTGAATATGCTCGATAATGGCAGATAATTCAACTTTGCCGTCTGGGTAAAAGTCATTGCAGATGATTTGCTCTGCCGCGCAGGCTATGCCGACATTTAAAGCCAAAAACCCGCTATTTCTGCCCATCACTTCGACAATAAATATGCGTTCAAACGCATCGGCGGTATCACGAATTTTATCAATCGCATCAAGCGCGGTGTCCATAGCAGTATAATAACCAATGGTGGTATCAGTGCCGTCGATATCGTTGTCGATGGTGCCGGGTAACCCGATGATTTGTCCTTGCCAGTGGTTGGCCAGATGCTGAGCGCCCATAAAACTGCCGTCACCACCGATAACAAACAACACATCAATATCGCTGCTGTCGAGCACTGCGGCCGCTTTTTTCGCCGCCGCCACTTCAACAAATTGCGGGCAACGGGCACTCTTTAATAAAGTGCCGCCCAGATGGATAACTTGTCTGACGATTTTTTCATTTAACGGCTGTTGTTCATTGGCGAGCAAACCATTATAACCATGTTTGAATCCGACCACCGTGAGGTTGTGGGCCAGCGCAGTCAGAGTAATTGAGCGAATGCAGGCATTCATGCCTGGGGCATCACCGCCGGAAGTCAATATCGCGACTTTTTTTAATGTTTTCATATATTGTTGCCTTGGTTTTTGTTGCGCTAACTTCTACCATCCGTTTTCAATAATGTAAGGACTAATATTGCGATTGTAAAGTCGTAATACTGGTGGGCGGGCCAATCAGAATTACCCAACAATCCGCTTATCGCACTAGCTTAAGTTCTGTTTCCAGCTATATTGTTAAGGTAACGTGCAGCTAAAGGTGCCAATAATGTCAAAAATACCCAACAAAATCCTACTAACGACTGTTTTTATCGTTTTTTGCACTTTTGCTTCTTTTTCCCACGCAGCTGAAAAACATAAGCCGCTATTCGATTCAGCCCAACCGAAAATTTTGTTGACCATTCCAAGCCCCGACAACTTCTCTTTTTGGTTGCGAGTAAAGCAGTTTGCTCAAGTGGTCAGTGACAGTTTAGGGGCACAGCTACAGGTATACACCTTTAAACCCGACGAAAGAAACCGCTTTGTTTATTCATCAGTGCTGGAAAAAATCATCGAATCTGATTCTAAACCAGATTTTATTATTGGTATGTTTTGGATGCATGGTGAATCGAAACTCCTTGAGACCATTGAATCACATCAGATCCCCTTAATTTCATTTAATAGCAGCCTCAGTCAGCAACAGTTCAAAACCATCGGCAGTCCGGGAGAAAAGTATAAATATTGGTTAGCGCATATCTCACCGGACGATCGGGCCACAGGGGCTGCTCAGGCACACTTACTGGCAGCCAACTTGCCAATCAACATCCCCGCAAACATGCTGGCGATTGCTGGTGATCAAACCAGCACGCCCGGCATCAATCGGGTGCAGGGTTTGCACAACAATATCAAACTCGAAAAAAGAATAAACTTATTACAATTGGTCCATACCGATTGGTCATCGTATACCGCCAAAATGAAAATGGAACATTTATTAAAACGCTTTGATCATGATAGGGTAAAACTACTGTGGACAGCGGGCGATTATATTGCCCTTGGTGCGATTGAAGCCATTGAACAACACGGACTGCAAGCGGGTAAGGACATTTTGGTCTCAGGCATTGATTGGAATAAAGAAAGTTTTGCGCTAATCAAAAGTGGTAAAATGACCCTCAGTCTTGGTGGTCATTTTATTGAAGCGGGTAAAGCCATTATCCTTGCCTATGACCACTTACATGGCATTGATTTCACTGAAAATTTTGGCATCGATATAAAAACAACCATGAATATTATGAACCAGAAAAACGTCGAATATATTGAATCAAAACTAACCCAGGCGCACTGGCAAACGTTAGACTTTAAGCACTTATCTAAAAAACATAACCCTCAATTAAAACGTTATCACTTAACCCTAAATGATTTGTTGCAATTAGAACAGTAGGAGATTGATACGGCCCTTTATTTATCCACCACAATCAGCTAGTCTCTGGTAGTCAACAACCAATAGGATCACTTATGAAGTACGTCAAGTTAGGTAGCAGCGGATTAGAAGTTTCTCGTGTTTGTTTAGGTAGTATGACTTGGGGGCAGCAAAATAATCAGCAAGACGCCGACGCTCAGCTCGATTACGCCCAAACCCAGGGCATTAATTTTATTGATACCGCTGAAATGTATGCCGTCCCGCCAAGTAAAGAGACTTGCGGTAAAACCGAAATGATCATCGGCAACTGGTTAACCGCCAACCCATCAAGACGTAAAGAAATTGTTTTGGCCACAAAAATGGCTGGTCCCGGCCTGCCTTACATCAGAGGTGGCGCACCGGCGACAGGCAAAGCGCTGATAGAGGCCGTTGAAGGGTCATTAAAGCGATTGCAGACCGATTACATTGATTTATACCAACTACACTGGCCAAGCCGTATGACACCACATTTTGGTGGCCACTGGCCTGGCAGTCAGAACCACACCGAAGTGAATGCGGTTGAACAAACCGAATCGATGCTCGATATTTTGCAAGGTTTGGCCAATTGTGTCAAAGCAGGCAAAATTCGCTATTGTGGTTTATCGAATGAAACACCTTGGGGTCTGAATCAATATTTACGCTTAAGTGAACAACATAACCTGCCCCGCATGGTCTCAATGCAAAATGAATTTAACTTATTGCATCACAAAGACTGGCCGTATTTGCTTGAAAATTGCGTTCACGAAGACATTGCTTATTTGCCCTGGTCACCGCTGGCCTCAGGTATGTTGACCGGAAAATATGCCAACGGTGCCTTCCCAGAAGGCAGTCGCTGGACTTTTAGTCAGCGTAATGGTTTGTTCAGAGATACCGAGGCAGGTCATAAAGCGGTTGCCGCTTATGTCGATGTGGCGCAGCAACACGGCATATCGCCGGCCAAAGTGGCGCTTGGTTGGTGCGATCAGGTGCCGGGGGTGACTTCAACGATTATTGGTGCCACCAGCATGACCCAACTTGAGCAGGATATTGAGGCGTTTAGCGAACCGTTATCCGCTGAGATTATTACCGATATCACCGGGGTGTTGAAGGCATTTCCAGCCCCTTTTTAAGATTTGACGTTTAGTTCTAATTCACCACAGAGGTATTGTTTTGTGGTGATATCAGATGATTTGTCGATGTCATAAGGGCGATGTTGTATTGAGTCATATGGGCTTTGTTCTCATCGACGACCACAGAGGCACAGAGAACACGGAGGACCACGGAGAAGAGCAAAAACATTGTAGGTAACCTATCGCTTACCCTTCCCCCAAAAATCGCTGTTAAACCTCATAAAAGCCCCTTTCGAGCCTAAGCGAGAACGGGGATTTTATTTTTAAGCATATTTAAGCTGCTGCACTTCACACAGAGTAAACTGGCGATCATTCATCACTTTAATGATATCAAACCGCGCCATAGAACGTGTTTCGTTGAGTGGTAATTGTTCTTCTAGCAACATACAAATTGAGGCTTTGTCGCCTTGCTCTACCACCAAAAAACGGCCACAACCCAATTCGGTGTAAAGCAAACACACCGCATCGGCTGCATCGCTCATCGAGGCCGACGCGCTGCTAACAAATTGCGCTGGCAAACGGTTGGTTTTGAAAAACCAACTTTTCGGCATCATAGGTTTATAAAAACGATGGGCTGCGGTTGCATTTAGGGCGATTTGAACCACCTCTGGCATACTCCAAACATTCATCTCGGATAATACCGTAACGGTTTGCTGATAATACTCGGCATCATCAAGACTGAATGTGTTGTCGGTCATGGCATCTGCGGTAAGGTATTTTGACTCATAAGCGGTAGTAAAAGACATTGAAACATCAATGTCTAAAAACAACTGGTTATGGGCCGGATTGGGCTGCCATTGCCACTGCTCGGTTGGTTGTAACATGTGCCTTCACTTTCTAGTTATTTGCTATTTATTGGCGCTCTACTGGCGATTTATCAGCGATCTATTCGTGATCTATCAGCTATCTATAAAGACAGTTGATCAAGATCCACACTGGAAACTCAATGATCTTGATCAAATTATATGGTGAAAACCGATCCGCCGACGGATCTTTTTTAAATCATTTTGTGCTAACAAACCAAAGATTTAAATGTTAATGGTTATAAGGCAGTTATACGCATCTTACTAACATTTTATTCAGACCTTATACATAAGTTATACATAAGTTATCCAGATATACCATTTTATACACAGCTTTATTCACAGTTGATTTTACACTGGGATCGCGATTGATCGGGGGTAGATCTTTGTGATAAAGGCTTGCCTATGGCTGTTGGGTCACGCGTGGGCACAAAAAACGTGACCACCCTACGGCATTCCATAGCAGGCGGGGTGCCATGGTCCCCACCATACGGGGTCAGATATAATAAATTTTGCGGACAAACTTGTTTGTCTCAAAATTCTATTTGGCTCTGACCCCTGTTGCGAGCCTAAAGTGAAGAAACGATCTTTTTGATCAATCCCGGCCCATGGTAGATAAAGCCGGTGTAAACCTGCACCAATTGTGCGCCTGCTTTGAGTTGGTCCTGTGCAGAACTGGCACTGTCGATGCCACCAACCCCAATCACCGGAATGTCTTTGCCGAGCATATCCGTCAGTTTATCCACAACATGAAGGCTTTTGCGTTGTACTGGACGACCACTGAGGCCCCCTGCTTCGTCACCATGAGGCAATCCGGTGACGTCTTCACGGGCCAAAGTGGTATTGGTGGCGATCACGCCATCAATGTTATTTTTGATCAAACTGTCGGCAATCTGACGTATTTCCTCATCATCCAAATCTGGTGCGATCTTCACCAGCAAAGGCACCTGTTTTTGATGTTTCTCGGCCAAAATCTGTTGCTCGGCCTTTAGGCTACCAAGCAAGTCATCTAACGCGTCGCCATACTGCAATTCTCGCAACCCCGGGGTATTCGGAGACGAGATATTGACCGTAATATACGAGGCATACTGGTAAACTTTTTTCATGCAATGGATATAATCATCCTTGCCTTTTTCATTGGGGGTATCTTTATTTTTGCCAATGTTAATGCCGAGAATACCGTCATATTTGGCTTTTTTAACGTTTTCAACCAGCTGGTCAACCCCATCGTTATTAAAACCCATACGATTAATAATTGCCTCAGCTTCAGGTAATCTGAATAAACGAGGTTTAGGGTTACCCACCTGAGGTCTAGGCGTTACCGTGCCCACTTCAATAAAACCAAATCCCATCGCCGCAAACGCATCAATACATTGACCGTTTTTGTCCAATCCGGCCGCTAGGCCCACCGGGTTAGGAAATTTAAGCCCAAATACTTCTACTGGTTTGTCGATGGTTTTTTGCCGCCAAAATAAATCCAGCGGAGTATTACCAAAACGCCTGAGGTTGTTGATGGTTAAATCGTGGGTGAGTTCAGCATCGAGTTTGAATAATACGTTTCTTAGTATGGTATACATGGGGAAAATTCTCGTTGAAATTAATTTTGGTGCCATCCATGGCACTGGTGTGAGCAGCGGGGAGCCACTCACACAAAGAGATATAATATTATGACCTAATACTAGTTAAGCGGATCACAGTTATGGCTCAGCAACATCAGTTCACGTAATGCCACCGAGAACTTGGCAAATTCATGGCTCTGTGAGGTTTTAAACTCAGCCAGAATATGACGCCAGCGCATAAGAATGGCTTTGTGCTCAGCCAACCAATCGTCAACAATCTTCACCGCATCTTTTCCATCACCGCAACTGCGCAATACCACTGCCGTCAAGGCGCGCTGCTGCCAGTCTAGCTCTTCGCGGTATGAAGCGCGAGCCATCGCCTGCCAGTGATTGGTGACCGGTTGATTGGTGATTTGCTCAAGGAACCAATGCAAATCTAATCTGGCACCAAGGTTAAAGTAAATCGCACAAACCCCCGAAATCCCCTTAGTGTCATTATCGGCAATCTGGGCAATATCCAGCGCTGAGAAAATGGTGCTCAATAAGCTGATTCTCAAAGCAATATGATCTGGCACCCCTTCACGGGTTAGCCCCAGTTCAACCGAAATCAACTGCTCTCTTTCAGATTCGATCACATAGGTTGACATATTGGCACCCAAATCTTCAAATGCCGCCCGATAAAACGCAATCGTTTGTTCGATGTCCAACGACTTATCTCTATGACGCAAGAACCAACGGGTTGCCCGGCGCACGGTACGACGCAACTGGAACAACATTTCAGTTTGTACTATGGCTGGGATCTGATTGTCTAAATCGGCAATCTCGCCCCAGTACTTAGGCAATTCAAAGACTTCACGGGCCATCACATAACAAGTGGCAATTTCACCAATGGTGGCACCGGTTTCATCCAGCATCCGGTGAGCAAAGTTGAGTCCCATATCGTTGATCATTTCATTGGCCAACTTGGTAGCAATGATTTCTGATCGCAGTGGGTGATGCGCCATTTGTGGGGTGAAACGGTCGCGTAATGCTTGCGGGAAGAAGTCAATCAACAGCTGGTTAAAGTAGCTGTTCTCTGTGATCTCCGGCACTATCAACCATTCTTTAAGCACCATTTTGCCATACGATACCAGCACCGAAATTTCTGGCCGGGTCAGACCAGTGCCTGATGAACGTCGTTCTGACAATTCTTCATCAGAAGGCAAAAATTCTAGTTCACGATTCAGTTTGCCGTCTTTTTCTAGTGCATGAATAAAGCGTAAATGCTCTTTTAAATGCGATATTGCACGAGCATGGGTGATCGAAATCGAATGGGTTTGACGATAACAGTCTTTTAATACCATGATCGACACTTCATCGGTCATATCAAATAACAGTTGATCCCGTTGCTTACGGGTCAGGTCACCATGGTTAACCAATTCGTTGAGCAAAATCTTGATGTTAACTTCGTTATCCGAACAATCCACCCCACCAACATTATCAATAAAGTCGGTGTTAATGCGTCCGCCGTTAGCAGCAAATTCAATTCGCCCCAACTGGGTCAAACCCAGGTTTCCACCTTCACCAAAGATTTTCGCATTCAATTGGGCGCCGTTAATACGCAATGCATCATTGGCTCTGTCGCCAACCTCGGCATCGGTTTCGCCCTTGGCTTTAACATAAGTACCGATACCACCGTTCCAAATCAAATCGACTTTCATCATCAGCAAAGCACGAATCAACTCATTCGGGGCCATCGATACCGCTTCAGTGCCGATCAGTTCGCGTATCTGTGGCGTCAATTCAATTGACTTGGCACTACGCTGGAAGATACCACTGCCTTTTGACATGATGGAACGATCGTAGTCGTCCCATGAAGAGCGCGGCAGCTCAAATAAACGCTGACGTTCAACAAAACTGGTCGCGGTATCCGGAGTCGGATCGATAAAGATATGCAGGTGGTTAAACGCCACCACCAGTTGGGTATGCTCTGATAACAACATTCCGTTACCAAATACATCACCAGCCATATCACCAATCGCTAAACAGGTGAATGGCGTATTCTGACAATCAACGCCTAACTCTCTGAAATGACGCTTAACCGATTCCCAAGCCCCTTTGGCAGTGATGCCCATCTTCTTATGGTCATAACCAATACTGCCGCCTGAGGCAAAAGCATCGCCCAACCAGAAGTTATAATCATCGGCAATACCATTGGCAATATCTGAGAAAGTCGCGGTGCCTTTGTCGGCAGCCACCACCAGATAGGTATCGTCTTCGTCGCGGCGAACCACGTCTTTAGGCGGCACCACTTCACCGTTAACAATGTTGTCAGTGATGTCTAACAAAGCACGAATAAAGGTGCGGTAACAGGCTTTACCTTCTTCAAAGAAGGCATCGCGACCACCCGTGGTTGGCAGTTGTTTACAAACGAAACCACCTTTGGCCCCCACCGGCACAATCACGGTGTTTTTCACTTGCTGGGCTTTTACTAGGCCAAGTACTTCGGTTCTGAAATCTTCACGACGGTCTGACCAACGCAAACCACCACGAGCCACTTTCCCACCGCGTAAATGCACCCCTTCTACTCGAGGTGAATAAACAAAGACTTCAAATTTAGGCAATGGCAGCGGCATTTCCGGGATCAACTCCGGTAGCACTTTAAAGGAGATATAAGGTTTGTTTTGACCATCAGCATCAAGCTGGAAGTAGTTGGTTCTTTGAGTCGCGCTGATCATTTCGATATAACGACGAATGATACGGTCATCATCAAGGTTGGCGACCAGTTCAAGCTGTTCTGACAGTGACGCCAAACACTCGTCGGCTTTACGCGCTTTTTCGCCGAGCGTAGGATCAAACATATTCTTAAACAAAGACACCAACAAACCGGAGATATACGGATAGTTGGAGAAGATATTGGCGATATAATCTTGCGAGAAGGTACCACCAATTTGACGCAAATATTTGGCATAAGCACGAATAATCGACGCTTCACGCCCAGTCAGGTTGGCACCCAATACGAGGCGGTTAAAACCATCGTCTTCGAGCTGATTTTGCCATGTCTGGGTAAACGCTTCTTGAAAACGCAATTGCGCCGCTTCAAAACCTTTATCCAGCGCATTGTCATGCGACATCGAAAAATCTAACACCCATTTCACCCCACCATCGGCGGTAGTGACCTTGTATGGCGTTTCTCCGATAACCCGTAAGCCAAAGTTTTCAAGGATCGGCAATACATCTGACAGGTGAATCAACACATCTTTATGGAACAACGTCATGCGCACCATTTTACTGCTGGATTCTTCTTCCTGCGGTTTATAGAACAGCATCGCCAGTTTGTTGTTGTCATTGAGCGATTCAAGTCGCTGAATATCGACCACTGCATTCACCGGCAACATCGCTTCTTTATAGCTGGGCGAGAAAGCCGTGGCATAACGGCTCATCAGCTCATTGCCTTTACTTTCGCCATACACGCCAAGTACCGCAGAGCTGAGTTTATCTTCCCAAGTCGTGGCCGATTCTACTAGGTTTTGTTCAATGTTTTTCAAATCAACATCCGCTCTTATGTTGTTAACCCTGACAATATAATGGGTTCTGGCCAAAATAGATTCAGAGAAGAAAGTGGTAAAATCCACTTTTTGCTCGCTGGCAAAGACATTTTTTAATATTGCCTGAGTATCACGACGCAACTGGGTGTTATAACGCTCTCGTGGCACAAATACCATAC
>JBLGCB010000143.1:0-13630 GCA_047617105.1 Phenylobacterium sp.
TCACATAATTCGTTAACGTTGTAGTCTAGGTCGAAGTATTGTTGCAAAGTATCCCGGCAATGCGCCACAAAGGCACGGTCCAAACGCGGGAAGTCAATCATAAACGCGGAGTTGAAAAAGGCTTTGTCTTTATCACTAAACATCGCATCAATGCCTGAACGGCTTGAGCCTGAATACACCAAATTAATCGTACTGTGGGTATCAAGCGCGGTTCTCAGTGCTCGTTGAATGGTATCGAACTTATGGCTTGTGGCTAGATGTTGAACCTCATCAATAATCAAAATCGCCTTATCACCACATTTAACGGCTAACCGCGCCAGCACTTCACTAATCTGAATCAGCTCTGAATCGCTTGCGGCAGCCGCTTTTTTATCAGAGAACTCCAACGCCATTTTTCCAAACAGACTACTACCGACTTCAACTTTTTTGACTTCGGTGCTGGCGATATCTTTTAATACAGATTTGGGGTTTGTTTCCAGTGCAGCCAATGTTTTTTCAATGGCCGACAGTATGGTTAATGCGGGATTATCCGGATCAGACCACAAGTTAATATAAATAGGGGTAAAACCTTGGTCTAGTGCGGTAGGAAAAAAGTCTTTTAATAGAAATGATTTTTTGCCAGTTCTACGCACATCAAGCAGCGCAATACGGTTAATTGCACCCTGATAGACGATTTTCAAGTATTTCAGAGCCAACTCTGTTCGGCCAAAATGCCAATTAAGTTTTTTCATCATGATGACCTTAGTAGAAAAGTATAGCTAAGTATAGCTAAGTATAGCTAAGTATAGCTAAGTATAGCTAAGTATACGCTGGTATACACTATATGTATACCAGCGTATACCAAGCCATACTCCATGCTTAAAATTGGTTGTTTAGCCAATACCCGCCAAGCGTTTCAGTTCTTCGACGTGACCCGCAAATGCCTTTTGGCCTTGGTCAGTTAAACTCACCCAAGTTCGCTGACGACCATTAAACTTATTCTTACGCTGACTGACATAACCGACATTTTCCAGTTGTTTGATATGTTTGGATAACACAGAATCACTGACATCCAGCTCGTCACGTAACACCTGAAACTCTGCTTCTTGTAGCTGAACCAAAAAAGCGCAGATTTGCAACCGATTGGGCGCGTGGATCACCGTGTCGAACAGTGGCATTTTCATTGTTGCTTTTCCCCATCACCCACATTAGGTAAAACGTGATGCCAACGACGTTCAAAAATACCGAGGGTAAATACCGCACCAGTCAATAACAGACCTGCAAGAATCGGTGCCCAGACATCACCAAGTACTGGCTGAAAATATTGGGCGGCGATAATAAGTACAAAATATAGCGGCCCAAGGATCACCAGCGCGACACCAATCAGTTTTAGCGGTGGCTTTTTCATTGATACCCCCACCTTTTGGCCTTGGTAAGCGATGACCAAAGCCATCGATACAATGACCAATACCTGATATTCACGCAGATTTGCCACGGCAAGGCCAACCATTACCCCCGCCAACAATGCGATAGCACCATTAAACCAGCGCGGTGGTGCGGCTCTTTGTAACGCCGCTTGGCCCATTTTTTCGATTGAATCAAGCGCTTGACGCGCTTCACCTGAGTCTTTTTGATTTGTCATTGATAGTTACCTAACTATTACTTTCCATTGTGGAAAGTAATATAACACTAACTTTCCACAATGGAAAGTGTTGTTTTCAGCTGCCCCATAAGGTTTGGTAGATTTAGCTTTATGGTTCGCCAATATTTGTTACACTCCTGCCCCATATTCCCTGCGAACCAATAACTCAACATGAAGATTACTTTGGCACCGATGGAAGGTGTAGTCGATCACCTGATGCGAGAGATGCTCACTCAAATGGGCGGGTTTGATCTTTGTGTCACCGAATTTATGCGGGTAGTCGATCAACTCTATCCTGAAAGAGTGTTTCATCGTATTTGTCCTGAACTTAACCAACAAGGTAAAACCGCATCAGGTACCCCGGTTCGAATTCAATTGTTAGGTCAAGATCCCCATTGGTTGGCAGAAAACGCCGCCAGAGCGGTAGAATTGGGATCCAGTGGTCTTGATCTCAATTTTGGTTGTCCGGCCAAAACGGTCAATAAAAGCAAAGGCGGGGCGGTGTTACTCAAAACGCCAGAAACCCTATATCAAATCGTTAAGGCGGTGCGTGAGGCGGTCCCAACCGTGCATCAGGTCAGTGCCAAAATGCGCTTAGGGTTTGATGACAAGCTACTGGCCATCGAAAACGCTCAAGCCATAGAAGAAGCGGGTGCCAGCCAGTTAGTAATTCATGCCCGGACCAAAACTGAAGGTTATAACCCACCCGCTTATTGGGATTGGATTGGTAAAATTCGCCAACAAACCACCATTGATATTGTTTCTAATGGCGAAATTTGGAACCAACAAGATGCGCTACTGTGCCAACAACAATCTCACTGTCAGGATATGATGATTGGAAGAGGTGTTTTGGCCATGCCAAATTTGGCCGCGGTGATCAAAGACGGTGTGCCGCCAATGCAATGGCAAAGCGTTATTTTGGTATTGGTGCAGTATTCTGGTTATGAATTGTATGGTGCCAAAGGGGTATATTATCCCAATCGAATCAAGCAATGGCTCAAGTTCTTGTCTCGCCAATATCCCGAGGCTAAGCAGCTTTTTACTCAAGTTCGTCGCTTAAGATGTGCCGATGAAATTTTACAAATGATCAAAAGCCATGGTTAACCCTGAGCACAAACATCGCTATAAAGCTGATCAGCCAACTGTTGTAATATGTTCTCTTTAGGATGGGTTTGGGCGAAAGTTCGCAGACCATACACGCCCATCACGAAATAACGAGCAAGGTGCTCACTGTCTCTTTGGGTGTTTAATTCACCATTGGTTTTGGCTTGTTCAAATTGGTCAGTGATAGATTGCTGCCAGTCTGAGAGGTTGCCGGTGATAATGGCCTGCACTTCATCATCTTGCTCGGCCAATTCGTTTAACGCCTTGGTGAGCAAACACGCTTTTGACGCATCGCAACTCAAACACTCTTGCACGATGTTGTCCAAATAACTTTTCACTTGGATCAAAACAGCCGTTTTGTTAGGAAAAAAACCTTTAAACTCGGTATATCGATCTTGTTTATACTGCTCCAACGCCGCCAACAGCAAACCACGTTTGCAGTCAAAGGCACAATAGATCGACCCCGGATGCAACCCGGTCGCCTTTTTTAAATCCTGCATACTGGTCTTGCCATAACCTTTGTGCATAAATGCGGTCATGGCTGCTCTTAACACGGCTTCTTTGTCAAATTCTGCACTACGCATAAGAAAATGGCCTATCTCTTCTTCTCGGTCTGTTGGCACCCATCATAACCTTATTTGAACGCCTATTCAAAAATAATACTTGAATGATCGTTCAAACAGATTTGGCCTATCTGCATATCGGCATTTTTGATGACAGCATGGAATTTGATTATTTAGGCGGGCGGGTATCGAGTTATGTCCGAGCCAGCTATCATAAAACCCTGGTCGGCAATGGTAGTTACTCAGCACAACATGCCAGCACCGCCATTGAACAAAACAAATTCGATTTAATTGCCATTGGTAGACCATTTATTGCCAATCCAGATTATGTCGCTAAAGTTAAATCTGGTGCCGATTTGGTGGATTATTCAGAAGATATGCTGAGCAGTTTGGTGTAGCAAAGATGAATCAGTAATAATGTTCACTGAAGAATTCATTTGATTCGTTGTAACTATTCAGCGTGCTGAACAGTTACGATTCGTTTATAATGAACGAATCGAACGATATTTAAAGTGAAAATAATGCAAACACTTTCTGCAAATGAAGCGAAAACGCAATTTGGTGATATGCTGATGAAGGCTCAACGTGAGCCTGTTCAAATAAACAAGAATGGCAAGCCTGTTGCCGTTCTTGTGTCAATTGAATCCTTTGAAGAAAGTGAAACGATGAAATTACATTTTTTGCAGGACAGGGCGGAAAAATGTAAGGAGCATATTAAAAATGGTACCACCGTTGACGGAGAAGCTTTTTTCGATGAATTAGAAGCTGGTATGTACGATTGATATGGCTGGATTCAGACTAACACCAGAAGCCAAACAGGATGTTATAGGCATTCGCCGTTATACTCGAACAAAATGGGGAGAGCAGCAGTCAAAGAAATACATGTCTGAGCTACGCCATATTTTCCAACTACTTGGTGAAACGCCAGCGATTGGTATCCCTTGCCCTGACATTGATCAAGATAGCTTCCGTTTCCCTCATGCCAGCCATGTAATCTATTATAATACAAGTGAACAACAGCTGGTGGTATTTGCTGTGCTTTACAAGGCAATGATGCCTGAACTTCATTTAACGGGTCGTCCGCGGGTTTGACTTAAATCGCCTACTCCGACATCTCGGTTTATGGTGCGCCGAGATGTCGGACCAACCCTACGCTTCAGTCCATATACCCTTGTGGCATCGCCACTGCCGCAACGCCTGAATCTATCGCCGCTTGGGCAACCGCTTTAGACACTCGCTTCAATAAACGACCATCCATCGGCTTAGGAATAATGTAGTCTTTGCCAAAAGTCAGCGCTTCACTCTGGCTGGCTTCCAATACTTCTTGTGGCACAGGTGCTTTAGCCAATTCTCTGATTGCATGAACCGCGGCCACTTTCATCTCATCATTAATGACCGATGCACGCACATCCAATGCCCCTCTAAAAATGAACGGGAAGCACAACACGTTATTGACCTGATTAGGATAATCAGAACGACCCGTCGCCATGATCAAATCAGTGCGGGTCTGGTAGGCCAACTCAGGTTTAATCTCCGGATCAGGATTCGAACAAGCAAATACCACTGGATTCGGTGCCATCAGGTTTAAGGCTTCGGTTGATAATAAGTTAGGACCAGATACACCAACAAATACATCGGCACCATCCATCACATCTTCAAGCGTACGCTTGTCAGTGTTGTTGGCGAACAATTTCTTATATTGGTTTAAATCGCCCTCTTCACGACGGGTGTGAATCACGCCTTTACGGTCAAGCATATAAATTAATTCGCGTTGCGCACCACATTTAATCAACAACTCCATACAAGCAATGGCCGCAGCACCCGCACCCAGACAAACGATTCTGGCACTGTGTAATTCTTTACCCTGTATCTCTAACGCATTTAACATGCCCGCCGCAGTAACGATAGCAGTACCATGTTGATCATCATGAAACACCGGTACCTGACATTCTTCAATCAAACGTCGCTCAATCTCAAAACATTCAGGGGCTTTAATATCTTCCAAATTAATGCCACCAAACGTATCGGCGATATTGGCCACGGTAGAGATAAAATCTTCCATGGTTTTGTGTTTTACTTCGATATCAAATGAATCAATATTCGCAAAGCGTTTGAACAACAAAGATTTGCCTTCCATGACAGGTTTTGATGCCAAAGGCCCCAAGTTACCTAAACCTAAAATCGCAGTACCGTTGGTAATAACGGCTACGGTGTTACCTTTAGCCGTATAGCGATAGGCGTTTTCTGGGTCTTCTGCAATCGCCCGAACGGGCTCTGCCACCCCCGGACTGTATGCGAGGGCTAAGTCCAGCACGGTTTCTGCTGATTTTGTAATACTTACCGCAATCTTTCCTGGGATTGGGAATTCGTGATAATCTAAAGCATCTTGTTTGAAGTCTGACATGAACTGAGTATCCTTGGAAAATTTGTCATTGTACGAATGCCCAACCTTACGCTTTTTGAGCAAAAATACAACCACAAAAATGCTTTTTGGCCTGCTTTGTTATTCACTTTTTATATAACCCATAACCGCTGAATACTTTTCTGCCAGCAACCAAAACCCCTCATTGCAAAGTTATTCACGAAGCGCACATAAATATTATTGCGTACAATAATAAAATATTAATTGCAGGCATAAAAAAAGCACCGATAACGATGCTTTTTAAATGCTGCGAAACCTGATAAAGAAGTTTTACTTCTTACCCAGAGCACCGAAACGTTTGTTGAACTTGTCAACACGACCGCCTGAATCAAGGATTTTTTGCTTACCAGTATAAAACGGGTGACAAGCTGAACATACGTCTAAACGAATGTCTTTACAAACCGTTGAACGAGTTGTGATCACGTTACCGCAAGAACAAGTTGCAGTGATTTCAGTATATTTTGGGTGGATACCATCTTTCATGGGAAAACCTCTAAGTTTAGGCCACATCGCTCTCCGTCACTGAAGACGGCACCATGCGTAGTTAATAACAGCGCTTATGACTCATGCCATAAACACCAAATTTGGGTCGCGAATACTACAGCACAAACCCAAGTTACACAACCGCTATACAACTAAACCTGCAAAGAAATTTATTTGCTACTCATTTTATTTTTAAACCCGGCACTTTTTGCGCTGCTTTTGCTTTGGCATATCAGATATAATCAAGCCACTTTCTTAAACCACTGTGTTGAATCATCTTTTGGATATCATAAAAGTCGCAGTACCTGTGCCCCTACGCCGTCTGTTTGATTATGCCCTGCCCGATGACATTGCGCTATCAGCTGTGCTCTGCGGCCAGCGAGCATTGGTCCCCTTTGGCACCAAACAACTGGTGGGTATTGTCATTGCTAAAGCCAATGATGAGGACGAGACCTATGATATCAAAAAAATCAAACCGTTGATTGCCATCCTCGACCCACAGCCCGTGTTTGACCAGCACTTAAATGACCTGCTGCAATGGTCAGTCAATTATTATCAACACCCCATTGGTGATGTTTATGCCACCGCCCTGCCCGCACTGCTGCGTGAAAATAAAAGCCTTAACGATTTATTACCCGATCATTATCAACTCAGCGACAAGGGCCGCGATTTTCATGTGTTACAACTGGGGCGCTCTGAGAAGCAAAAGGCAGCGTTGACGGTTTTTAAGGAGCAGCTTCAATCAGCAGGCCAATCAGCAACTCAATCAAACAGGCAATTCAGTAAACAACAACTCAAACACCATGATATTAGCGCGCCAATATTAAAGGCGCTAATAGACAAAGAACTGGTCACTACCTGTAAGGCCGATTGGCAACCGTTCGAATATCAGTCTAATGAAAGCAGCGATAAAGAGCAGCCACTGACCTTAAACGTCGAGCAATCCATTGCCGTCACCGCCACTTGCAAAAACCTCAACAACTTCTATCCGGCCCTTATTGAAGGGGTCACCGGCAGTGGCAAAACCGAAGTGTACTTACAAATTATCGAGCAAGTACTGCAAAGCAATCGTCAGGTGCTGGTATTGGTGCCAGAAATAGGCTTAACCCCACAAACCTTAAGCCGTTTTGAACAACGTTTCGATACCCCAATTTCGCTGTGGCATTCGGGCCTCAATAACACTGAACGCTTTAATACCTGGCTTGATGCCAGCAAAGGACAGTCGGCCATCACCATCGGCACTCGCTCATCGATATTTTTGCCATTTAACAATCTTGGCCTGATTGTGATTGACGAAGAACACGATATGTCTTTTAAACAACAAGACAGTTTTCGTTATAACGCCCGGGATTTGGCCATTTACCGCGCCAAAATGCTCAGCATACCCATCATCCTCGGCACCGCCACCCCATCGCTAGAATCACTGAAAAACAGCCTTGACGATCGCTACCACAGTTTCACCTTACCCACGCGTATATCGGGTCTTAAACATCAATACAACCTCATCGACATTAAGGGATTACATTTACACAGTGGTTTATCTATGCCCCTTATAGAGCGTATTGATTTGCACCTGAAAAAACACAATCAGGTGATGTTATTTCTCAATCGTCGCGGTTATGCCCCGGCGATTTTGTGCCATGAATGTAGCTGGATTTGTGAATGCAAGCGATGCAGCGCCTTTTATACCCTGCACAAAGCCAACCATCAGCTAATTTGCCATCATTGCGGTTCTCATTCGCGCATTCCCCATCAGTGCCCAGACTGTGGCACCACCAATGTGCAAACCGTTGGTCAGGGCACCGAACAGCTCGAAGAGAAACTCACCGAGTTATTTCCAGATATCCCCATTTCTCGACTAGACCGTGACAGCACCCGACGCAAAGGCAGCTTCCAACAAAGGGTCGATGACATTAACCAGCCCGGACGAAGAATCATTATTGGCACCCAGATGATCGCCAAAGGCCATCATTTTCCCAACGTCACCATGGTGGCGGTGATGGATGTCGACGGTGCCCTGTTTAGCGCAGACTTCAGGGCTTCGGAACGTCTGGCCCAGCTGCTTATCCAAGTATCAGGGCGCGCCGGACGCGGCAGTCAAGCAGGAGAAATCACCCTACAAACCCATTTTCCGGGTCATCCGCTATTACAGGATTTAATTCATAACGGTTATGGCCATTTTTCCCGTTATCTACTCACTGAACGCAAAGACGCGGTATTGCCGCCTTATGTCAGTCAGTTATTATTTCGCGCTCAGGCTGCCTATCCCAACCTGCCAAAAGCCTTTCTAGATGAGGTGCGCGACCTCTTGACCCCTTATAGCGAAGGTCGCCATATTGAAATTCTTGGGCCTTTACCTGCACCGATGGAAAAGAAAGCAGGCAAGTTTCGTTTTCAATTACTAATCCAAACTGGCCAAAGTGGTCGGCGCGGCACCTTACAAAGTATTCTCAAGCGGTTAATACCGACGATTGAAGGTTTAAAATCCGCCAACAAAGTACGCTGGAGCCTGGATATTGATCCCATGGATATGAATTAGCGGTTAAAACGAGTAAACTAGCAAACCAATTTATTTTCATCAAAAATTTCTCTCAATAGTAGTAAATCGTATTATGGCGCAAAAAGATTACATCGACAGTGGCAAACCCAAAGCCAAACCTAAAGCGAAGGCCGCAGCCAAAACAAAAGGTGCAGCCAAAGCAAAGCCTAAGACAAAAGCCAAACCCCGAGCTAGCAAAGCAGCCCCGGCCCCGCAACCAGCCGCTTTTCCGGTGATCCCCGCGGTTGTGGTTGGCTTGGTGTTATGTGGTTTTGGTTATTTCCTCTGGTTTATTAATGGTGCTGCTGAGGATCCAACCCTTATCGCCAGCCCACCACAGGCCAGTCAGCCAGAACCTGCGCCGCGCAAGGCACCAGTGAGCAGCCAAGCCATCGCCGAACAACCCGATGTACCAACAGCACCTCAAGAAGAAGACTGGGATTATATCGAAGCCCTAAAGCATAAAACCGTACCGGTCCCGCTGAGTGAAATAAAGAAAAAGGGGCCATTTTTAATGCAATGTGCCACGTTTAAAGACGGTCGTCGGGCCGAAGCGTTTAAAGCTCAACTGGCATTGCTCAACTTTGAATCCAGAATTCGAGTCTCTAAAGGCAGTAGCGTCACTTGGCATCGTGTCCAATTGGGTCCATTTGAAACCAACCGCGATGCCCAGCGCGCGCGTCACCAATTGAGCAAACATAAGATAAACGGCTGTAAAATTTGGAATTGGTCTTGAAAAAGCCAGGGAAAGACCTCACCTTAGACCGTAACTTTAACTTTTGAATGTGAAGGAAAGACATTGACGACGATAGTATCAGTCCGTAGGGGCGACAAAGTAGTGATTGGCGGTGACGGCCAAGTATCACTGGGTAATACCATCATGAAAGGTAATGCCCGTAAGGTCCGCCGTTTATATCACGATAAAGTGATTGCCGGATTTGCCGGTGGCACCGCCGACGCTTTCACCTTGTTTGAACGCTTCGAAAGCAAACTTGAACAGCATCAGGGCAATTTGACCCGTGCCGCCGTAGAGCTTGCCAAAGACTGGCGTACTGACCGTATGTTGCGCAAACTCGAAGCGCTGCTAGCTGTCGCCGATCATACCGCTTCATTGATTATCACTGGTAATGGTGATGTGATTCAGCCAGAAAACGACCTTATCGCCATTGGCAGCGGCGGCTGTTACGCTCAGTCTGCGGCCATCGCCTTATTAGAGAATACCGAGCTTGATGCCCGCCAAATCGTCGAAAAAAGCCTGACCATCGCCGGCAACATTTGCGTATTCACCAATCAACATCCAACGATCGAAGAACTATAGGACCAGACCATGTCCGAGATGACTCCACGAGAAATCGTATCTGAATTAAACAGCCATATCATTGGCCAAGATAAAGCCAAAAAAGCGGTGTCTATCGCCCTGCGTAACCGCTGGCGTCGAATGCAGCTTGATGAAGAGTTGCGCAATGAAGTCACCCCTAAAAACATTTTGATGATTGGCCCCACTGGCGTGGGTAAAACCGAAATCGCCCGTCGTCTGGCGAAACTGGCCAATGCCCCGTTTATCAAAGTTGAAGCCACCAAGTTCACTGAAGTCGGTTATGTCGGCAAAGAAGTCGAAACCATCATTCGTGATTTGGTCGATATCGCAGTCAAAATGACCCGCGAGCAAGAAACCGCCAAACATCAACATCGCGCCGAGGAAGCCGCCGAAGAACGTATTCTTGATTGCTTGCTGCCTAAGCCAAAAGTCTTTGGCGAAGAAGAAGAAAGCGACAACGACAATACCAGGCAGATTTTCCGCAAAAAATTGCGTGAAGGTTCATTAGACGACAAAGAAATCGACATCGAACTGGCCCAACAACAAATTGGCGTTGAAATCATGGCGCCTCCAGGCATGGAAGAAATGACCTCGCAATTGCAGGGCATGTTTCAAAACCTTTCTGGCGACAAGAAAAAAGAACGCAAAGTCAAAATTAAAGACGCGTTTAAATTATTGATTGAAGAAGAAGCCGGCAAACTGGTCAACCCAGAAGACATCAAAGAAAAAGCGATTTATTCTGCCGAGCAAAATGGCATCGTGTTTATTGATGAAATCGATAAAATCTGTAAACGTGGTGACAGCAGCGGTCCTGACGTCTCTCGTGAAGGAGTGCAACGTGATTTGTTGCCACTGGTAGAAGGCAGCACCATCAGCACCAAACACGGCATGGTCAAAACTGACCATATGTTGTTTGTCGCCTCGGGTGCCTTTCAAATGGCCAAACCATCAGATTTAATCCCAGAATTACAAGGCCGCTTGCCCATTCGAGTCGAACTCGAAGCACTGACAGCCAAAGATTTCGAACGAATTTTGGTCGAACCTTATGCCTCATTAACCGAGCAGTATATCGCTTTGATGGGCACCGAAGGGGTCACTATCGAATTCACGGATGAGGGCATCAAACGAATTGCCAATGCCGCTTGGCAGGTGAACGAAAGAACCGAAAACATCGGTGCTCGTCGTTTACATACGGTGATGGAAAAGTTGATGGAAGAAATCTCTTTTACCGCCTCAGATTCTTCTGGCACGTCGCAGCTTATCGACACCACTTATGTCAATAGCCACCTCGACAGCTTGGTCGAAGATGAAGATTTGAGTCGCTTTATTTTATAAAGCACCTGTGCCCTTGTTATGGTATCGAACCATGGCAAGGGCATCTTAATCCTCCAACAAAACAACGAAAAAACCATGTCCATAACCATCAAATCAATCAAATATCACCAACAACAGCGCACCCTTGATGTGGTGTTTGCTGATGATACCCAAGCCACCTTTAGCGCCGAATTTTTGCGCGTACACTCCCCGTCTGCCGAAGTACAAGGTCACGGTCCTGGTCAGCAAGTTTTGGTCAGCAACAAAAAGGCCGTCGCCATCAGCAAGATTGATCAAGTCGGCAATTACGCCATTAAAATTCACTTTGATGATGGCCATAACAGCGGCATCTTCAGCTGGGTTTATCTTGATGAACTTAAAGTCAATCAATCAGCGTTGTGGCAGGATTATCTGGCACAACTCAAAGCAGCACGCCGCCAGCGGGATGCGATGATCCCCATTCAATTAAAATAAGCCATAAATCATAGAAATTCGCCATATATGTCCCTTAGCCTGAGATTATTACTTGAGAACCCAATTCAGCAGGTTATACTGAGCATGTTGACAATAAACGCTCATTAAGGGGCCTCAAATGCAATACAATACGTCTGAATTATGTGATATCCACACCAACCTAGTCGATGTTGTTGAACCTATTTTTATTAATTACGGCGGTCGTTCTTCATTCGCAGGCATCATCACCACCATAAAATGCTTTGAAGACAACCAACTCATTCGTGAAACCTTAATGACCGACGGTCTAGGCAAAGTATTATTGGTTGATGGCGGCGGTTCGACTCGCAGAGCGTTAATCGATGGCAAGCTGGCTGAAATCGCGGTAGAAAACAACTGGGAAGGTCTTATCATCTTTGGTGCTGTGCGTGATGTCGACGCCGTAGAAGAGTGTGATATTGGCGTTCAGGCACTGGCCTCTATCCCGGTCGGCTCTGACGATTTGGGTCATGGCGAAATCGACGTGCCAGTCAACTTTGGCGGCGTCACTTTCTTACCCGAAGATCATCTTTATGCCGATAATACCGGGATTATCCTTTCTCCTGAGCCTTTGGATATAGAATAAAGTAAATTTAGCCTTACCAGCGAACCACTACGTGGTTCGCTGGTAAGGCTAAATTTATGATTTTTTGAGAGGGGGATTACACCTTTCGAAACTTGCTATGAAATGCCGTAGGGCGCGCAATGCGCAACATTAATGTGGATTTACGACAAGCCTCTTTGATATCATTATAAACACGCCATCAAACCCGACCAGGAACAACTTCTAGAGTCCTCCCCAAAGGGTCAAACACACGCACTATCCTACATCACCATTTTGTGCCATATATTTCTTGACAATGTTATTTTCGGTGCTAGTATCCTCAATCGAAAAGGAGCAAGTACCGAAGGGGAGTCGTAAAAACCAATAATAAAACTTAACCATCGGACCAAGAAAATGACAACAAAACCCTCCACGGCGCTGTCGGCACTGCTGCTTTGCCTGTTTTACCTTTGCACTCAGCCATTGGCACAAGCGCAACCAGCACAAAACCAAACCCCACAAGTCTCTGGTGTTTTTCGCCAACACGTCAATATGCTCAATGAGTTATCTGAACGTCGGCGAGGAAATACCTTCTTTACCAACGAACAATCGATTTTTTATGGTGCTCAAATAGGCTCTGTTAACACTGGTTTTGGCAACGCAACCTTTATTAGACGCGACTTAATTAGTGCCCGTCTTGAAACGAAGTTTCAGGGCACTAGTTACGCGGTACATGGATGTACCGTCTTTTCAACTTGTTGAAAAGTAAACGAAGTTTCACTTGCTTGAACGTAGTTTCCTCCAGAAACCTCACATGGATGTGAGTTTCTGGACGATAACAAGTGACTGTTGGGAGAATGCCGATTGTAATGGCTCGGGTCTATGATTCGGGTTTGGTTAATTCGGGCTTAGTTCATTTGGGTCTAGCTTTAGCTGAAGCTGATTTTAGCAGTGGTTGGCAATTGTCTTTGGCTCAAACCATCGAAGTGATGGATAATGGCACCCTGTTGTATCGGGATGATAGTGCAGTGTTAAATGAATTTGTGCCAGCCACTGTCGGTTATAAAATCAACCCGGCGCAAAACAGTGATATAAAATCCATTCTTAGATTCGAGTAATAAGTGCAATCCCAATACTCATGCGGCTTTGCGTTCAGGTTCACTAAAAAACACCGCATGAGGTGTTCTATAATTTAAGGTTTTTCTGGGACGATGGTTGAGTTTTTCCATG
>JBLGCB010000144.1:0-13588 GCA_047617105.1 Phenylobacterium sp.
TTTATCGGTAGGGTCTAAGTGAGTGACAATTGAGATTAATGATTGGCTGATGCAATTGCAGGATTTTAGCAGATGAAGCTTTACTATTCTATTAGTATTTATAGTCCATATTAGACACAAATCTACAAGTTATAACAAAACAAGAAATGCCTCTGCAAACTCCAGTTCCAGAAGTTATTACTGAGAAGATAACAAAGACCAAAAGGCAGGAATAGAAGGTATCGTGTGTGAGGGTGATCCCTTAATCATACCGTATTCTGTCGTTCAATCCTGCTCGCACCGGACAAAAAAACATCTTAAAATTGAACCATAAAGTGTGACAGTCCTAAATGATTTCTGGCAAAGTGAGCCGACACTCTTTTACACTATGGAATATTACGTTAGCTAAACTTAAAGGTGAAAAAAATGTTATGGAGTGAAGTCTGAAAAGACTACCCGAATATGTGGGTTGTGGTAGAAGCTTTGCAGAGCCAACAACAAGACGATGAAAAAACCATTAATGAAGTCACTGTGGTTAACTCTTTTAATGATTCTATCGAAGCTTATCGAAGTTACAGGGCAATCCATAAACAACAACCTCAGCGAGAATATTTGCTAGCCTCAACGGCCAATGAGGCACTTAAAGTTAAAGTACAGTATTGGGCTGGTGTCAGAGGCAGGATATGAAATTTAAATGCTTTTTTTGAATGTAAGAGCAGGGGTTACCATTTGTTGCCATAAAGCTCTATTCTGTTCTCTGTAATGACAACATCTGTTCAATTGCTAATTATTCCGCTAACCTTATCCCGCCACTTGCCCTTATAATAGCCGCCAGATTTGATTCAATTAAAGAGCGACTATTGTGCTAAGTTACCGTCACGCCTTTCATGCAGGCAATTTTGCTGATGTATTAAAACATTCAATGATGTGCCTGATATTCGATTATATGCTGAAAAAAGACAAAGGATTCAGCTATATAGACACTCATGCCGGGGCTGGTATGTATCGTTTGAACGATGCCAGTGCGCAAAAAACCGGCGAATATCTCGATGGTATAGCCAAGTTGTGGCAACGCAATGATGTGCCGACAGAACTGGCTGAGTATATTGAAATTATTCACCAGCTTAATGAAAACCAGTCATTAGAGGTTTATCCCGGCTCACCTTCGATTGCAAAACAGTTTCTGCGTCGTCAGGATGCCGGATTCTTATATGATTTGCACCCAGCCGATCATGCCTTGCTTGATGATTTGTTCATCAATAAACGTAAAATGCAGGTGCATAAAACCAATGGTTTTAAAGCCCTTAAAGGTTTGTTGCCGCCTGCGACTCGCAGAGCGTTGGTGTTAATCGACCCTCCTTATGAAATGAAAACCGATTACCATGATGCGGTGCAAGCCATTGTCAAAGGATATAAGCAGCTTAACAGTGGCACCTTTGTGTTGTGGTATCCGGTGGTTCAGCGTCATTTTATCGACCAGATGCAACAACAATTTTGTCACAGTGAAGTGCGTAATGTATTGCAGATTGAGCTGCAAGTTGAACCAGATCATGAAGATTTTGGTATGACCGGTACGGGGTTGTTTATTGTTAATCCACCCTGGGTACTCAAACAACAGGCTGAAGTTTTGCTGCCTTATTTACAAAAACATTTGACTGGCACAGATGGTCATTATGCCGTTTCATCATTGATTGATGAGTAGTTCATTGTAGTCATTTCATTCTCTTGCCGGGCATTCAAACCCGCGTGATGGCAGGCCAGCAGCACTGTAAAGGTGCTGCCAACCCCTAGCTGTGATTCAACGATAAACTCGCCGCCGTGTTTTTGCACGATACCAAAAGCAATCGACAATCCCAAACCAGTGCCTTCGCCAACATCCTTGGTGGTGTAAAACGGTTCAAATAGTTTGTTCTTGGTTTCATCACTCATGCCGCCACCATTGTCCTTCACCGAGATTTCTACGGTATTTTCGAGCATCTGACAGCTGATGGTGATTTGGCCATGGACAGGTGATGCCTGGTGTTGTTGCTGGCTTTTGATGGCATCACAGGCATTGACGATTAAGTTCATAAATACCTGATTGAGCTGAGCGGGATAACATAGCAACTGTGGATGAGCGTCAAAATCGGTGGTGATCTCGGTGATCTTAAGGTATTGAGTGTGCACCAAGTTCACCGTGGATTGCAGCAAATCGGTGATTTTCACCGTTTTTTGCTCGGCGGAATCAAGCTGAGTGAACGCCCGTAAATCCTGCACAATGACCTTAATTCGCTCTGTCCCCGTCTTAATGGTATCGAGGTGACGATGTAAGGGTTCAAAATGTGCTTTAAAGCTGTTGAGTATCTTTTGGTCTGCGTCGTCTTCGGCCAGTTTAAACAAAAACCGCTCAAATCGTCCTAGGTCAATTTGCAGGTTTTGGGTGCTTAAATGCGCGAAGTTGGTGGGGTTATTGATTTCGTGGGCAATACCAGCGGTGAGGGTGCCAAGCGCGGCCATTTTTTCGGCCTGCACCAGTTGCTGTTGAGTATCGATGATTTGGTGATTTTTCTGTTCAACTTCGTGGTTTTTTTGTTCCAGCCTAGCGGTGCGCTCCAACACTTGGCTCTCGAGTTGTGCATTGAGCTTAAGCTCATAGCGGATTTTACGCCGTTGTGCGTGCACGTAACTATACATCAGCGCGGTCAGGCATAACGCGTAAAATGAGTAGGCCCACCAAGTTTCCCACGGTGCGGGTAACACGATGATGTTGAGTGATTTGCCTTGTTTATTCCAGTAACCCTGACTGTTGCTGGCTTTGATGCGTAAGGTGTATCGCCCAGGGCGTAAATTGGTGTAGGTGGCCCATCTTTTTTTGCTGTCAGTTAAAATCCAGTCTTTATCTTGGCCTTCGAGTTGCCAAGCGTATTGGTTTTTTTGTGGGTTAGTGAAATCTAAAGCGGTAAATTCAAAGGAGATTAAATTTTGCTGATAGTCCAGGACCAAGGTTCTTAAGCTATCAATTGCACCGGGCAAGGCGAATGTTGGTTGCTGACTTTGCTCTTGTGCGTCTCGCGCCGCTTTGGCCGATTGAGGATTGATGGGCACAGATTGGTTGGCCAGTAAAAAGTCAGTTAATACTATATTTGGTAAGCGCTGATTATCTTTAATATTGTGCGGATAAAAGCGGTTAAAGCCATTAATACCACCAAAAAATAGCTCGCCGCTGGCACATTTAAAATAGGCATTTTGATTGAATTCATTACTTTGTAGGCCATCATTGGCGTCAAAGTTTCTAAAGGTGGCGCTGGCCAGGTGAAAGCGAGAAAGCCCCTTGTTGGTGCTGAGCCATAGGTTACCGATGTTATCTTCAACGATGCCATAGACATTGTCGTTGGCCAGCCCCTCTTTTTCGCGGTAGTGATTGAAACCTTTGCCATCTGAATTTAGCTTATTCAGTCCGCCTTTGGTGCCTATCCACAGTGTGCCTTGGCTGTCTTCGACGATGGTATTGATGGCATCGTTACTTAGGCTGTGTGGGTTGGTGGCGATGTGCTGATAAAATGTGAAACGTTTGGTGTGGCGGTCAAAGCGATTGAGTCCGCCGCCCTCGGTGCCAATCCATAAAATGTCTTTGGAATCTTCAAAAATGGTGGTGACGGTATCATCGCTGAGACTATAAGGGTTATCAGGGTGATTGTTATAGTGGATGAATTTGCCCGTTTGTGGGTTATATTGGTTGAGTCCGCCATAAGTGCCAATCCACAGCGTGCTTTTTGAGTCTTCAAAAATCGTCATCACAATATCATTGCTTAAACTGCCGGGTTGATCTGGATTATGTTTAAAATGCTTGAACTGGCCATTAACCCGTTTGTCCAACCCGCCGCCGTAAGTGCCGACCCACAGTGTGGCGTTACTGTCTTTGTAAATGCTGCGTATACGATTATGACTTAAACTGCCGGGGTCTGTCGGGTTGTGTTTGAAGTGGGTAAAACGCTGTGTTTTTTCGTCGTACAGGTTGAGACCGTCATCAGTGCCCAGCCATAACGGCCCATCTGGGTCTTTATAAACGGCTTTGATACTGGGATGGCTGAGGCTGTGGGGGTCTGATGGTGTGCTTTTAAAATGGCCGAAACCTTGCCTTTGAATATCCAACTTGCTGATGCCGCCATCAAAAGTGCCAATCCATAGCACTCCCTGGTTATCCTGATGAATTGAACTGATAAAGTCATTGCTCAAACTGTGCGGGTCGGTGTTTTCATGGTGATAACCGACAAAGCGATTTTGTTGGGCGTCATAACGGTTGAGACCACCTCTGGTGCCAACCCACAGGGTGCCAGTGTTATCTTCAAACAGGGTTTTAACGTAATTATGGCTCAGGCTGTTAGGGTTGGTGTCTTGGTGAAGAAATTGTTGAAAGTGCTGACCATCAAAGCGATTGAGGCCATTGCGGGTGCCTACCCACAGTACTGAGTTCGAATCTTCATGAATGGTATAAATCCGGTTGCTGCTTAAACTGGTTTGGTCGTTGGCTTTGCTTTGGTAGTGGTTAAAATGGTCGGTAGCAGGGTCAAGATTGTCTAATCCGCCGCTGGTGCCAAGCCAAAGTAGACCTTTTTTGTCTTGGTAGATTGAAAAAACCCTGTCATTGATGAGAGTGTTGGGGTTGGTCTCACTATGGCGATAATGTTCGAATTGGCCTGACGATGGATCAAACTTGTTGAGCCCACCGCCATAAGTGCCAATCCAGAGGTTGCCTTTGCGGTCTTCTTCAATGGCTAAAATACTGTCATTAGTGATGCTGTTGGGGTCTGTCTCATCGGTTTTGTAATGAATAAAACGTTCAGTTTTGCTGTCGAAGCGATTGAGTCCGCCGCCATAGGTGCCTACCCATAAAGTGCCTTTTGAGTCGAGCAAGAGGGTTTGGGTCCAGTTATGTGAAATTGAAGCTGGGTTTTGCGGATCGTGGCGAAATACCTTGAAATTGTAACCATCGTAACGGTTGAGGCCATCTTGAGTGGCAAACCATAAGAAACCCTTGCGGTCTTGCACAATGCTATTGACCACCGCTTGTGATAAACCATGCTCAAGAGACAGACGGTCAAAATGGGTGACAGGTCCGGCGGCGAGGGTAGTAAAAGCGTGGAAAAAAATGAATAGGGAGATCAAAAAGCGCATATCGTCGGTGTCTTTCTCTTTTTATTATGGTTGTTTTATCGTTGTAGTGGTAATTGTTAGCATAACCTATTTAGGCACCAGAAGATAGAAGGCGGGGTGAATAGGGGACAGTGTTGGCAAGGGCATACTTTAAGTGATTGATTTTTCAGTGTGGTGATGCTTGTGATGTGGAAGTATTTTTGCTTGCTTTTACCACGAAGCTGGCAAGCTTCAATCGTGCGAAATTGTTGTTTTGTAGGATGGGTGCAACCCATCAACTCTTTGATATATAAGAAAATTATGATGGGTTGCACCCATCCTACGACCGGAATTTTGGTGTTGTTCAGCTTGCTCTAAATGGGCGAAAAGCGACCTGATTCACATTCTTTAGATCCCCTTCAACTGTGTCTGCACCCGTTTAATTTCTCTTGTTAGCTCCAATCTCAATTCTTCCTCTGTGGGCAATTCCATCACATATTTAGAAGAAAATAGTTGTTTGCTGTCATTGAGCACCGAATATTTGGCGACAGTTTCATTACCTTCACTGCATAGAATTAAACCAATCGTGGGATTGTCATCTTGTCGACGTTTTTTCTCTTCATACATGCGCACATACATATCCATTTGTCCCACGTCTTGGTGACTAAGCTTGTGCATCTTTAAATCTATCAACAAAAAGCATTTCAGATGAAAATTGTAAAACACCAAATCAATATAATAATCTCCATCATCAGTGCTGATACGCTGCTGTCGTTCCACAAATGCAAATCCTTTGCCCAGCTCCAGAAGAAATTGCTGGAGATTATTGATTAGACCTTGTTCTAATTCGCTCTCTTGTATGGCACCTGCGGGGAGATTTAAAAAATCCAGTACATACGGATCACGTAAATAGTCTTTGGGATCTAAAGCCAGTGGCTGAGTTTTTTCCTTGGCCTCATTCTTTACCTCAAGTTTATTGGCAGATCCTCCTTGGCTAGATAGCAAACGCTCGTAATATAGTGTGCCAATCTGTCGTTCAAGTGCACGACAACTCCAATTTTGGTCGATTATTTCTTGTGTATACCATTCTCTGGCTTGCGGGTTTTTAATACGCATTAATATTCGTATATGTGACCAACTCAATTCGCTACACACTGTGTGGTGAATTGGAAAAAGATGATAAAACTGACGCATATTACGTAAATTACTGACGCCAAAACCCTTACCAAATTTGGCGGTCAAACGTTTTGACAGAGAATCGAGTTGCTGTGTACCGTAGGCTGCGCGTTGCTCACCTTCCTGCTCTTCTTCTACAATTAATTGTCCAATTTGCCAATACGTCTGGACCATAGTCGTGTTCACTGTTTGACGTACTTGAAGGCGCGCCGTTATCACCAAGGTATGGATGCGTTCAAACAGGTCGTTTTGGGCCGCTGGGGGATTATTCATAACCCGGCTCCTCACTTTGTATTTATTGATTGAGTGACTTTTGCGATCGATTTTTTCACTGTGGAAGGCATATTGACCCATACATAAATATTAGTCAATTAACCTTGGAGCATTGTAATGACGTGGGCTTAAAGAGTCCCTTTATAGTATATGTAGGGCTTACCCAATGATAGATAGTCATTAGAATACGCAATACAAATCACCCTAGGAAGATTACACCACCAATTGCAACCTTGTTCACTTTGGGCGAAAAGCCAGCAGTAACCCAAAAGTAAAATATAGGATGTGCCTGCACAAGAGGTATTTCAACCATCAAGCGATTTTCAATGCTACCTCATCACCGTCTGAAAAAGTAGAAACATCAATACAGATGACACTTTGTTCGCCAACAGAAATATTTTCCATCACCAAATCTAATGCAATACTGGTGTTTAAATGTCTTAAGACCAGTGCGCGCAAACTTCTGTCTGCCAATGGGTGAATATCAAACTCGCCTTTTTCCCAGCGGCTAATAGTGACATTGGTAGTGCCAAGTAACATCGCCAATTTGATACCCGTGTAATTTAGTTCATTTCTTAAAAAGGCGAATTCAGCGCCTTTTAGCGATCTTTTTAACGTACACAGGGCCGTCGTTAACTGCCGTAGTATTAATTTTTGTTTGGGAATAATATGAGAGATATGGTCACAGTCGTTGCAACTGATGACGGGCACATTGTCGAGGTAAACATTATCTAGCCCGACGTTGGATAAGGTGATTTTGTCAAAGGATTGTGTGGTATCTTGTGAATCACAGACAGGACAATACATGTGGTTCTCCTAATATTTACCATTGAGTAATAATGACTAATCGATATGCCTTTGGGACAACGGTTATCACGACTGTTTCTCCAAATTTGTCTTTATAGCTCTCTCTGTAGCGGTATTGTATGTTGCCGCTTTTTAGTGTGTGCATTCTAACGTCAATGACTTTGCCTTCTTCAAGCGCTTTTCTGAGCCATGTCTGGCAAATATTTCTTTGTTCTCCCCGTTGATCTGCATGTGCAGTGTAGACCCAGTCTGTTTGTTCAGCGCTGGCGTACTCATTGATCACCGAAGTAGCTTCGGTTAATGAAAGGGGATTAGATATTCCATTACTCATAGTATCGACGTTACTCTGTTAAATGGCAAGAAAATTTAACGCTGCGTTAAATTAATTGCAAGCTAATTGTAATTATATGTGATATATAAATATAAGACCAAGCTAAACTTATGTTTTATGAAAAAACTCATTCAAATTAGATGTCAGCGGTTATTTACGCTATCTTATAAACGTAACCTCAAAACCCAATAGCCCACGGAAAATAACAATATGTCCTCAACCATTATTCTGCCAAAAATTCTCGAAATAGGCGCTGGTGCACTGACTAAAACAGCGGATATTCTGTCTCAGTTGGGCTGTCACAATCCCTGCATCATTACTGACAAAATCATGGTGCAATTGGGTTATTGCGGTCAGTTAACCCAAGTGTTGGAAAAGCAGGGGTTGAGTTATGATATTTTTGATCAGACCATGCCTGAGCCAACCGATGGCGGCGATGAAATTGATTGCACCTAATCTACGAACCGCCTTTGCTCAACCTGACAATATTGCTGCCCGTGAGGCGATGATGCTAGGCGCGACGCTGGCTGGCATCGCATTTTCAAATGCGTCAGTGGCGTTAGTGCATGGCATGAGCCGTCCAATTGGTGCCCATTTTCATGTGCCACACGGTTTAAGCAATGCGATGTTATTGCCTTTAATCACCGAATATTCTGCGGTTGGTGCGCCACAACGATACGCCGATTGTGCACGGATGATGGGGGTGGCGAGTGAGCAAGACAGTGATGAGGGGGCCAATCAGCGGCTGATCGCAGAATTACACGCCATTAACGCGGCATTATTGGTGCCGAGTCTGGCGCAATTTGGCGTTGAAAAATCTCACTACGAGGGGTTATTGCCTTTAATGGCTGAGCAGGCGCTGGCTTCGGGGTCACCGAACAATAATCCGAGGCGGCCGAGTATTGATGAGATGATTGAGCTGTATCGGGCATTATGGCGCTGATCAGTTACCACTTTTATTGATCCACGATTTCTGTCGCTTCGATTTTTTCAGCGCTATAAAACAGTTCTTTGGCAAAATCTGTCATTAGCAAATGAAACATTTGCTCAGTCTGTTCTGGAAGGTAGTCGTGAACAATTTTGTTGCGAACATTTCTCATATCAATCCATAAAGCGGCATTCGTCACCAACCCCAGCTTTTCCATTTTCAGCAGATTGTCTCGGGTTGAACCAGCCGTCAACCCTTCTTGATACAACTCCCAGGTTCTGAAATATCTCAAGTCCATTTCTATCACTCTGATAAAACGATCGGCCAATGCGTCGTATGGCTCTAGTTCATCGGGGGTATAATTTTGGTTTTTGTCGTATGGGGCCAGTTTGTTCACCGAATGGCTGAACAAATCAATGGCGCGTTGAGTCTTTTGTTTAATTTGGCTTAGCAGTACAGCGAGGTCTTTATTCATTTGATCAACTCTTGTTTGTCAATGGTGTTCAAAAATGCTTTTTGTTCCGGGGTCAGGTTTTGATCATCCATCACCACAACATCGATTCTCTCATCACATAATAGCGTAAACTCTCGTGCGACTTTTAATGATAATGTTAGCGAGTCTTGTTGTGAAAAAATAAGCAGGTCGATATCACCGCCTTTTGCTTTCTCATTGACCCGACTACCAAACATATAAACCTGACCAGCAACGTTTTCGATGGCTTTATCAAGTGCATGTTTTTCTAACTTGTCTAATCGCATTGTTTTCGCTTTTACCTGTGGCATTGATCATTATGGGTCGGTGATTATAGAACCATTAAAAAGCAAATGTTACTTGATAAGCGTGGAGAAGGGAAGGTTAGGCAATGAGTCGTTCCAGCCTAAAATGAATGTTACACTATCGACCGAACAAAATGCCAGTGAATAAAACCACCAAAACAACCCTAAGGAACGCTAGATGAACGACCAAAACAGCAAATCTCGAATGCCGCCGCCACTGCCTCTTCTGATAGGGGCTATTTTGGGTTTGATTGCGGATTGGTTTTGGCCTTGGCCTCTGGGACCCTATGCGTATGTGTTACCGTGTGGACTTTTGGTTTTGGGATTGGTGATTGTATGCGTAAAGTCACTGAGTCGGGCATTTGAACGCCATCAAACCTCACCAGATCCGGCGGATGAAACCACCGCGATTGCGGATACTGGCATATTTGGCTATTCTCGCAATCCCGCTTATCTCAGTGCGGCATTACTGCAAATTGCGGTTGGTTTGCTGTTCAACAATGTATGGATTTTACTGACGTTTTTACCCGCCATGGTGGTGATTCATTATGTGGTGGTACTAGGGGAAGAAAAATACCTTGAAGCCAAATTTGGTGCTACTTACCTTGATTATAAATCTCGTGTTCGTCGGTGGTTATAATACAATACAGGATGGGCGTCCCCACCCTGACAGGGGATTGTTATTTAACTTTACCAGTCACGGTATCAGAATAAATCTCAGGACCCGCTACTGGGGCTGGTGCCCACTTTACCTTACCGTTTACCGTGTCTGAACCACCGCAAACTTTCTTTGCGTCGCTGTGGTTTAATTCAGTCAATTTTTTCATTTGAATCTGTGTATTTTTCATTGATACCTCGGTCATTGATAAGATGGCTGTTTGGGACACTCTTGCTCATGTCGCAAAATGTCCGGCTGGCATTATGGCCTGTTTGGCACTGACAAGCAACGTTGGTTTGTTTATGGGAATGTTGCGGTTGTTTTCTTAAGCGCAATCGCATTGATTGTTTGACAAACCTAGCCGCAGTATTTAGGCTGAGGGCCAGTTTTTTAATTGTCCTATAAAAGTCTTGCACATGAAAAGTATCTCTTTGAAATCTTATTCCATCATGCATATCGTTATTGCGATGATGACGCTATCGTTGGTGTTCTCCGCTTTATTCACCGCTTTAACCTCTAGTAATCGCTATTATAATGCTATGTCTTCGTTTTCTAGTGAGCAATATCTGCCGGAATTATTGGGCCGCATGAGAGGGGAGATCCACTCAGAATTAAACACTTTAATTGGCATGTCGCGGGCACTGGGGCAAAATACCTATCTTAAACAGTGGTTAATCAATGGTGAGCCTGAGGACAAATTACCAGAAGTACAGCAAGCACTTAAGGCATTAAAAGATTACAGCTCGGCGACTCGGGCATTTTGGGTATCCAAAGCAACCGGTAATTATTACACCGCCAAAGAGGGATTAAAAAAGAGTATTACGGTGCAAAGCGATCCGTGGTTTGATGGGTTTCTTCGCTCAGGTAAAGATTATTCGATTGATTTGGCGTTATCCCATGCCGGGGTGATGCGCGCCTTTATTAATGTTCGGGTGCAAGACGGGTCAACGGCCATCGGGGCCACAGGTTTGAGCTTTGAAGTCACAGAATTTAATCAATTACTGACCAAAAATAAGTTAGAAGACGGTGGTCAGATATTTCTGTTAGATCAGCATGGCAAAATCGCGTTGCACCAGAATCAACAATATATTGGTAAAAGCTTAGATCAAATTGACGGTTTTACGGCTATTGCTGGCCAGATCACCCAAAACACCAGCTACTATAATACCGAGGCGAAGATAGAGGGTGAAGACTACTTTATTTCAAGCCTGAAAATGGATGATATTCAATTTTCGCTGGTGGCAATGATGCCAACTCAACCATTCACAGATGCGATGTTTGATAACGCCTTCGCTACCGTGCTGGGTAACCTGTTTATTGCGTTTGTTTTTTTGGCCATTATGGTGGTGATCATTGGCCGAATATCCAAAGCCATTAATACGGTGGTGAATCAATTAGAGCGGGTTAGTATCGACAATGATTTGTCCATTCGACTGGTGGGCGAAGGCAGTAAAGAGGTAGTGAAAATTTCTCGGGCTTATAACCAGATGACGGAAAACTTCACCGTGGTGATCAATAACTTAAATCAATATAGCCAAACCCTGTCTGAAAATAGTGGTGCTTTACAGCAAATTACCGCAGAGGTTTTTCAGGGGGCACAAACCCAGGTCACCGAAACCACCAAAATCATGGATGAGGTGGGACAGTTACAGCTCACCGATAATGAAATCAAAGATAAGGTGAATACCTGTCAGGATATCACCAGCGAGACCAAAAACAAAAGTGACACCGGACAATCACTGGTGCAACAGACCCATCAGGCGATTAATCAACTCAATCAGGACCTTAATCTGTCTACCGAGGTGATCACTAGGTTAGAGCAAGATACCGCCAAAATCGCCGATATATTAGTGGTGATCAGCGCTATAGCCGATCAGACCAATTTGCTGGCATTAAACGCCGCGATAGAAGCGGCACGGGCAGGGGAGCATGGTCGTGGTTTTGCGGTGGTCGCGGATGAAGTTAGGGCGTTGGCGGGTAAAACGCAAAACTCAACTGGTGATATTCAGGCGATGGTGGTGAACATTACTAACGGGGTAGAAAGGACCGTCACCAGTATGCGTGATAGCGCCCGACTGGCCAGTGAATGTATGCAAAAATCTGATGATGTGTCTGCATTGATGAACGAGGTCAACAGCGGTATTGATAGCATCAACCAGTTGACCAACAATATTCATCAAGCAGTATTAAATCGTGACCATTCGACCAGCAGTATTAAACAGCAAACCACCGATATCCATCAAATTGCCACCACATCATCACACAGCACCGGACAGTCTACTCAGACCACAGATATTTTATTTCAGTTGTCTGAGCAGCTTAGCGAAACAGTACTCAAGTTTAAGCTGTAAAAAATTAAGAGCTAGTCGCGGTCTGTGAATCCGTACCTGAGGTAGCGTGACCAGCGACACTACGTTGCAAACGATAGACCCATTTGGCATATAAATAAATCCCGACGCCAGAAATGGCACCAACGGTGGCGATAACATACCAAGCCATACCGACATTGTTGGCTTGATACAATACATCGGTCATCGCTTGTGGTGACTGCCCAGTAAAGCGCACCAAAGTGTCAAATCCTTCGCCATTTTTAATCGCCAAAACCTGCTCTTGTGGCATACCTAACTGCTCTAAATAGACTTTAGACAGTCGGTCTTTTGAAGCATAAATGTCATATAACCATGGACCAAGCTTACCTTCGAGTGTCCAACCGATGCCCTGAGGCAACATCACAAAACCCAAATACATCGCTTTTTTGTCATCAGGGGCGATATTGCCCATAAACTCGCCTTTTTTCGGGCTTAACAACATTTCGCCGAGGCTGAATACGGCAATCGCCACCACCATACCCCAAGCGGCTGGGGTGAAACCGGCCATAAACATCGCCAAACAACAAAAAATACAACCGGCCAACATACTGCTTAAAATACGATATTTGGCGGTCAGCGCGGCGACCAAAAAACAACTGGTGGCAATCATCAAAAAGTTGATGCTCATCAGGTATTCTGGCATCACCTTAGTACCGGCATGATTTAAACCCAGTAAACCAATCCAAACTGGGTTTTGGGTGCCAGCAGAGCCGAATAAGTCGGTCACAATAGTGCTGGTATTGACCCAGTCGTCGATGTGTTTAGGCAACACATCAAACATGGCGTTAAACATAAACCAGAAGCCTGAAAAGGCAAACATGTAACCTACTACCAGTGGTTTAGTGACCTCTGTTAGGGCATCTTTAAATAATGATTTCTGTTGCAGTTCGCCGCTTTTGATTTTTGTTGACTCATGATTGAGTGTCCTGTTGTTTTTAGAGAACCTGTCATTGTACACAATATTCATTTTTATGCAATGTCGTTTTAACTAACAGGGAATTATAGGGATTTTTTCAGGTGTGGTGATATCGACTTGTTTGAGCGAATTGCTGATGTGACTATGGTGGTTCGGTGAGTAACAACAAAAACAACGAAGGGAGATAAAAGGGAGATAAAGAAGGAAGAATCTAAGGATACCAGTTAAAAACGGTATCCTTCAAATCACTCCGGGGTTAAAA
>JBLGCB010000145.1:0-13573 GCA_047617105.1 Phenylobacterium sp.
AGGTTACTGGTTTCAATAATTATCTGAATAAATATTGTTTATCACTGTACTTTAGTCATGCTCGGCTAAAATGGTCAGTCAAAAAAAGCAACGGCGCCTTAACGCCGCTGCTTTTAGTTGATAAAGCGGAGTTACTTAGGATCTAAGCCCAACGCTTTTAATACCTTAACAAAGTTATCTTTTCTCTTCGCTAAACCATCGACACTGCCACTGACCGGGCAAGAGGCGTCTGGACAACCACGATTAACAATACCGGATACATCATCAATAAACTCGCTGCCGACTAAACCACCGTCGACATACGCTTTAAGTTGTTGATGATAATTCCAGTCAGCATACGGGCCACCGACATTGTTATAACCTTGCACTTCATTCATCCAGAAGAAGATACCCGCAATCCACTTTATTTCTTTATGCGCTTGGGTGCTACAGACTAACTCAGGGTTAGAACATAAATCCAAATCTGCATACAATGGGTTGGCAGGCGCAGCTTTGACCAAGGTACCTGTGACCACTTTACCGACATTGTCAGGGTCAACGTGGCTACGGCCAATGAAGTGATTGAGCTTGCCGAAGTTGAGTCGTCCAGTGGTTTGAATAACACCTCGTCCCCACCAGCCACAACCTTCAACGGATTTTTCTGCACTACCATCCCAGACAAAACCACCAGCTTTTTGGCCTTCATACACTTTACATTCATCACGCGTATAGACTTGATTGTTGGTGTCTACGTTGGTGCCAGGCACGTTACAATGGTCACTGTGCTGCCAGCGGCCGACATGGCCGTTAACCAACAATCCTTTGTCTTGTAACACCGCATCTGGTGCGGTAAATAACGGCGCAGGTGCGCCGTACCACTGGGCATGTGTTGAGGCACTAATTTCCATTTTATTGTTGCGAGGGCAAGAATAAGGGTTGTCATTGCCTTGCGCGTCTGTGCCGTAATCATCATATACCTGGCCTAATTGGCCACAAGAGGCTGAAAGCGGGTAGTCAACTGGGTCGCCAGTATTCAGCGACCAATTGTTTTCATCACAGGCGTTGTACTGAATGGTTTCTTTCATACTCTGCGCCAAAAATGCGGCAATGGCGACCTTGGCATATTTGATGTTGGTGGCATCATCTGCGCTGGGGTCAATCAGCCAAAATTTAACATCTTCGACACCGACATTATGCATAGGATTCAGTGCTGCCAGAAAGTCTGCCCATTTGTAAACGGTTGATGGGATCCATTGGCTAGCAGGTGTTTCATATAAGAACACGTTATTGTTCATATTGGTCTCAACCGATAATAAATCGGTATTTAACGCCGCGATAGCCGTTAACCCACTCGCTGGACCCGTAGACGATGGCAGATGGTATAAAGGCACTTTGCCACGCTCATGATAATCAGAGACCTTGTTCTTAAGCCATTGATTATCTCCAGTACCATTAGTGTTGATTGGCACAACGCCGGTGGTAGAACCGCCTCCCCACAATATTGAAAATACATTGCTGTAAGCACTTTGACGCAATTGATTTTGGCCCCAATCATGTTCAGGTGTTTGCTCTAGTAGCGACTTAACGCTGGTCGCGCCATCATAAACAACGCCATTTAGCGCGACGTTTAAAACACTTAACCGTATATTGAAAACTACCCGCTTGGTTAACCACTGCTGTGCCGGTTGCTGTTTGCAGGCTATTGCCATTTGGCGCAATACTCGCTTCATAAACAGCGACGCCGTCTTGCAATAAATACCAGTAGTTGCCGCTGACACCCGAGTATTTATTCCACGTAATATCAACATTGGCACTGCCATTGGTCAGTTCTAGTTCTGGGGTGCGCCAGGCAATTTCGGGGGTGAATGGCGTTTCCAATGAACTGCCACTGGTGACGGTCACGGTAAGCCTGTCTGATGCACTTAGCTCAGTGTCATCAACGGTGTAATCTAACGCATAAGTGCCGACTTCACTGAATGTGGCGGTTGAGTTTCCTTGGGAAGTATTTGAAAAAAAAACATTGCCCTGGCCTGAAAACTTAGCCCACAACTGGCTGATAGGGGCTGTTTTACCATCGTCGGTATAGCTACCATTTAAAGACGTCACCACGTCAACCTCAGCACTGGCATCAATACCCGCATTGACCACGGGCGCTTGATTGATACTATCGCCAGTTACCGTGATGGTATTGGTGTCACTGTCTGTACAAGACGCTGGCGTCACACTGGTATCACAGAGTCTCACTTGATAAATATAACTACCACCAGAAGACTTACTGAGTAATAACGCGCCATTTTGTGCATTTGGGGTATTGGCCGTTAACGGCGCGGTATGAATGACCTGATTATTTTCAAGTAGATGCCAAACATTGGCGTTATCTCCCCACCACATATCCCAACGAACGGTATAACTTGCGGGCGCATTATAATTGACGTCCATCCAAGCAATGCTTGCTTTGTCTGGCGCTGCCAGGCTGGAGAAGCTAGTCAGCAAACCCACCACAACAGCTAAGCGCACAGGAGTGCCTTTAAATATTTTCACTATCAGTTACCTTTTATTGTTATAGAAAAGCTCAGCGGTTTTGCAAGCAGTACAGGTTGTCTGCTTTTTGAATCCAAAACCTTAACTTTCCTATTATTGTTAAATACACTGCCAATTGACAGCGAACTTTTTTGAAACGTTTTTCTAATGTTTTGATCACTATTAATTTTTAACAGCTCTTGACAACGCTGTCAAATATATTAATTATATTATATATACTTTTTAATACGTTGTTATTTTGCCAGTATCGTGCAAAATTTGAATTATAAAGAATAAGCGTTCTATTTTGTGTTTAGAAATAAACTCGAAATGTTACTTTAGGTGGGTCATTGTAAATAAAATGTATCCGTCCAATTAGGGGCACGTCAATGCAGTATTGTTGGCGTGCAAACACCATTAATGTTCACAGAGAATAAAATCATGGAAACACTAACAAAAACAATTGCGCTTGCCGTTTTATTAAATTCCTCTTGCCAATCCGCTTTTGCGGTCCAATTTATCAATGAACAGCAATACAACCAATTGCTGCCAACATCGAATAATCAACTAGACTACCAACTAAAATTGGCCAATAAAGTCACGGTGAATTATCACTGTGAAATTATTGAAACTGCTGATGGTGGTTTTGACATAGACAGAGCTGGATGTGTTAATCCAGGCCAGTTTTATCATATAGACTGGAAAACTGAACATGCTGATACCGTTAACCTATCCATTTTAGGTGCGCCTAGCACGGCAACCATGGTTGAACATAAATTATGGGCCATTGCATTTGCTCATGCGAGTGCGTCCAGTCGAGTACAAATGCAGTATGGTCTTAAAAAAGGGCCTTTAGGCACATTTGACCTGACTAAAAACTTTGCCTCTGGAGAAGCTTTTGGCAATTATTTTGATCGCCAAATGAATCCTAATTATTTTGTTTCTAAAGGTTTGCAGGAAAGCTCACTCGGTAATGATTTACCTGATGTGCAGATGAGTGAAGAGCTAGAAGACGATGGGGTTTTACAAATTGAATACCCAGGTAGTGCATGGGCAGAACTCCAAGGTGTCGTCGGTGGTGGCTTTCCAACCCCGTATGCCAACATGATCCCACAACAAGTGCTTAGCTCAAACAATGGTCCAGCGAGTAACATCCTGGGCTCATCAATCAGTAGTGGCTTTTATAACGGCTCGGCATTAGCGATTGTTAGTGGTTCTTTACCGTGGAATCAAGGTTCTGATTCATCACAAGATTCTATGCATCTTTTTTTGCAAGCCTCTAAAGATCCAGATGCCTTGTCAATGATAATGTCTTTTATGTATAACCGTGGCCCGTATGCTGCTAAAGATCAAGTGCTGAACACCCAAGCCATTTTTGACCATTGTGTTCAAATCGAAGAAGATTTAGAGGATGATTGGACATGTTTTCAAAAGCAAAATGATTTTGGCGCACGTTATATTCGCCAAATTCCTGATGTGACCAACAAATTGACTGCATTTGCCAAAAATCCGGCGACCAGTTATGACGAGAGTCTTACAAAATCGGACATTAACAACTACTTAGATTTATTACAACGTTATGGGTTTTACCCAGCGGGCGTGATTGAGTTAGCTAAACAAGCGGCGTCAGCAGAATTTGATAAACTGGCTCAGCAAGGCGTTATCTCATACCGTAATGATTTTGGTAAAGTGTTGGCCAAAATTATTGTCCAGCTGCCAATTTATGAATTAGGCGAAGGTGGACCGTATGACGAAAGTAGTAAGAAAGAAGTCTATTTCTACAACCAATATAGCCAAACCAGTCTAGTGGTGACGAACAGTGCAGCAGGGCTAGCCGATAAAAATGAATACGTTTTACCACAAAACAACATCACTATTGATTTAAACGGCAGCTTTACCCAGTTAACCACCAGTGATGGTGTGGCAAGTTGTGCTGGGGCAGCAACGGCTAGTTTAAATGCTTTTGCAGCCAGCAAAGATAACACTTATGTTTCTTTAAGCTCACAAATCACTTTCAATGTTGGTGAAAATGGTCAGTGTATCTTTACTACTGGCCCACATGAGCCACCTGCTGAGCCGTTAGAAGGTTATTGGCATTCAGCCACGCTATATAGTAATCCAGGTGAAGTGGTGATAGATTCAGGTGACTGTAAACAATACAGTAATGAGTGGTATGTTGTGGCCGGACAATCTCCTAGTGTTGTCTATGGTGATGATCCGTGGGGCGTATGGCGCAAGGTATCAGATGACTTAGCCCCTGGTTGTAGCTTGAGCGGTCAGTGATCGGGGCTGATGCTGTAGCATGTTTTTGAACTAGGATAGTCTTCTGGTTTGTGAACAGTGAAGGCGAGTCACCGAGAAGGTGGCTGGCCTTTTTGTTTTTAAAGGTTGGGACTAAAACCCTGATGGTTTGCCCACACCTTTATTTGATATGCATGGCTTCTATCTGTACCCAGGAACCAACGCAATTGCCCATTGTGACCAGTGTTACCGGTGATTTTGTCGCCTTGGCCGTCAGAATGGCTGATTTTATACTGGGGTCAACGGTTGGACCGACACCCGCCCATTGGGTTTGCGCAGTGCCTGTGTGTCCACACTTGTTTTGGGCATGTGCATAGGGTAATCCGTTATCCAGTAATAATGCCATTGCCCCGCTGGGATGGGCATAGACCTCTATTATGACGCCTGTATCTGCTGCTGCTTCCATCGCAGTTGATGTCATTGCCATCATTGAACAGCCTAAAAGTAGTTTTCTCAATTTCATTTCCTATTAAAGTACAATACTATATTGAGCGGTTAAATAATACTGGCCAGCGGCTTCGTCAATGACGAGAACATTTGATTTTGTATTATTTAAAATCAATAAACGCGCGGATTATACACTAGCTTAGTCGACGAGTATACGAGGTCACCTAAATGACGGGTGGCATCAAGCCCCAAACAACAGAGCTTCATCCCCTTGTGACCAAAGCGCATACTTATCCATGGTTTTAGAGAACAATCGGCTTTGCAGATGGGCCTCGAGCCAGAGACGAAGTTTGGGGTAGGGGGCCTGTAAATACCACTTGCGCTCAACTTTGGCCAACTGCCTGATAAACGGCAAAATGGCGTAATCGACCAGACTCGGTTCATGCCCCATCAAACACCGATGTGAACTTAAACGCTGTTCTAGCTCAGCCATAAACACTTCAACTTGGTCGCGGTATTCTACTAGGGCCCCATCATGATAACGCGAGGCAGATTTATACTTTTTCAGCCAGCGAACAAATTCATTGTCATAGGTGTTTATCATGCTCAGCATCGCGGGCAAAGCATCAGGGTTTTCGCGCTGTAAGAGGTTATCAGGATCACTTTGCGTTAATGCCCACAGCATTATATCAAGGCTTTGATCAATCACGGTATTGTCGCGTAGCACCAACACCGGCACTTCGGCTTTGGGCGATACGGCGAGCATTGGCGCGGGTTTATCCTTCATCACAATATCGCGCAACACCACCGTTTGTTGCGCCAGCAATATGCCCATTCTGGCCCGCATGGCGTAAGGGCATTGGTGTAACGAATAGAGTATCGCTAGTTCAATAACGGGTGTCATAACTTGCTACAATCCCTGCTGGTATTGGGCATTGGTGGTGATGGTTATCATATTATTGAGCTGAGTTTGTGAGGTTTGTTCACCATTAAGCACTTTTTCAAAATGACTGATCAGTTCGACTTTATCTTGTTTGGCTTTGGAGCCACTGCCAATGTCGGTTAAATCAATAAAGAATTCATCAAACAAATCAGAAAAATCATTCACTGCATCCAGATTTAAAAATTGTTCGTGGTTGTAAATGCTCGGGTAACCGCCTTTTTGCTTGTCTACGGCAAAAGAAATGCCTTTGACATTGGTGATGGTGGTGGCTTTTTCACATTTAAGCATACAGCCATCTTCAATGCTGGGTTTTTTACAGCCGACGGTTTGCTGGAAAAAACACTGTCTGCTGGTCATCATCAAAATGGGGTGATAGATGCTGTATAACAATTTGAAGTTTTTGGGCCTGGCGATATTTCTGATTTGCATTTGATTGATTTCATTAGAAATAAACGCACCAGAACAATTCAAGTCTTCTTGTAAAGTCAGCAAAGCATGAGAATTGGTGGTATTTAACAGTGGTCCGGCTATCCAGTCGATGTTCATTTCAAAGGCTTTGTAAGCAATGCCAGTGTTGTTGCTGACAATGCGCTGAGGCCGAACTTGTTCGAGAATTTTCACCGCTTCGAGATAATCTTTACCAATTAATACCGCCGGAAACCACGGGATTAACCTTGGATTATTGGCCAGCAAGGTAATGAATTTTTTGTCATTCTTTTTAAAGCTCTCAGGCAATCTAAAATACACATCCGCGTCGGTGACATCACATAGGTGCAAATCTTTTTCGTCGCTGATAAGAATCGATAAAGTTGGCTGTGCATTAAGTTTTGGATGTTTAATTGGTGCAGGCACTTCCACCGGCGCAACAATGTCCACGGAGTCGTTTAACAAAAATGCGGCGTGTTTTTTTAATCTGGAGAGTTCTTTAAAGGGCAAACTTAACCCTGTTTCGCCATCGCTAAAACCGTCAAAATCCCACTGTTCAATCTGGTAATCGCTATTGTTTAAAGTTCTGAAACGTTTTTCAAGTGCTGCCTGGTCAAGCCGTGATTTGTCACTATGACTTTTGGCTGCAATTAATGGCATGGCAGATTCAATGACGTAGCGGGTTTGTGGTGTGATCAGCGTTAGTGTCATTGGTTGATTGAGTTGACCGCCAAATTTGATGGTTAAATCGGTTTTGGCGATACTGAGATTTTTGACTTTTTCGGCCAACTCTGTGCCTAGCGCACTTTTGTCACTATGCAGGGTTTCTCTGACTTGCTGAATTTGCACCGCTGAAGTGGCATTGTTTTGCGCAATGGCGTGGGGCACACTGTGGTCGCGCGGGTTATCAATAAACATATCTTTGGTGAGATTACCTTTCAAAAATGAGTTGGTAAAATCACGGTTAAAAACTTTATACAGGTTGGTATCATCTTCCAGCAATTGGCCGGATTCAACAAAGCGGTTGATTTGTTTGCGCCAGCTGTCGACCACGGTATAAACATAGTGGGCACCTTTAATACGCCCTTCAATTTTTAATGAATCAACTCCAGCATCGACCAACTCGGGCAAATCAAAATAGGCCGAATTGTCTTTTAGATTCAAAGGATACTTATTACCCGCTGCGGTTTCTTCATACTCATCACGACAAGCCTGACTACATCGACCACGGTTACCTGAGTTGCCCACGCTGACAGAGCTTGAATAACACTGACCAGAAAACGCAATACATAAAGAACCGTGAACAAACACTTCTGTTAGTACGTCTTGTTGATGGGCGAGTTGGGTTAAGCTTTTGATTTCATCAAGGTTTAGCTCCCTCGACAGGTTTAATCTAGAGGCGCCAATTTTACTGAGAAAGTGGACTTGGCCTTCGTTATGGGTGGTTAACTGGGTAGAGGCGTGAATATCCAAACTGGGAAAATACTTTTTCACCAGATTAAACAACGCTAAGTCTTGGACAATAATGCCATCGAGGGTGGTGTTGACCAGTTTGTTTAATAGCTTAAACAGCGCAGGCATTTCTTGTTCTAAAATGACCACGTTGAGGGTTAAAAACACCTCGCACTGATACTGATGGGCCAATCGTAACACACCAGTGAGTTGCTCGAATGACAGGTTGGCGGCGCGATTGCGGGCATTAAAGGTATCAAGACCGCAATATACGGCGTTGGCACCGGCAATGATCGCCGCTTTAATGGCATCGACATCGCCACCGGGGGCCAATAATTCAAGTTTTCTGTTTACTACCTGGCTATTCACGTTTTTATCCACATCAATTTTCATTGGTAACTGCTCAGCGTGCTTAGATTTCGCTTCAGAACAAGGCATTGACGCACACAAAATAGGCGCATATAGGATATATGCAACTGTTTGAGTACGAAAATAACGCCGTTATGGGGCGAAAGATGAGTGCGCTGGGGTGTTACTTACATTTTTATCAGGAGGCGATTCTACCTGCATCTATGGGGGATTGCTAGTCACTGGGGCGTTAACGGGTTATGCTGTTATTTGACTTATCATTTTGGACCCTTAGCGTCCAGAATTAATCAACAGGAAGATGTAAATGACACGATTTAGAAAACTGCTAACAGCGGCCGTATTGACAGCCATGAGTCTTGGGCCTTTTGCGGCATTGGCTCATAGCGATAGCCACACCCATACGCCAACGCAAAAACAGACCACAGCCACCGACCAGGCGGTATTTAAAAACCTTGATGCTTATTTTGGCCAATTGGCCAAACATAATAAATATATCGGCAGTGTTGCCTTATACCAAAACGGACAATTGGTTTATCACTATGGTTCAACGTTAGACAAAGCGGGCATCAAAGCCACCGACAAAGTACTTAAATACCGGGCGGGTTCTGTAACTAAAATGTTTACTGGCGTGATGGCGCTGCAATTAATTGAAGAAGGCAAACTGAAACTCGATAGTAAACTGGACACTTTTTATCCTGGGATTAAAAACGCCAAAATCATCACCATCGATCAAATGCTGCACCACCATAGTGGCATTAAGAGTCTGACCGAAGATCCGCTCTACGACAGCATTAGTTTTTCTCCCCAATCACCTGAAACCATTGCAGGCATGATTGCAGGTTATGATTCGGTTTTTGAACCGGGCAGTCGCGGGGAATACAGCAACAGCAATTATATTTTGCTGGGTTATATCATTGAACAGCTGACGGGCCAGACTTATCAGCAAAACTTGGTATCGCGTATTAATGCCAAATTGGGCCTTAGCAACACCAGTTATGGTGGTAAAATTTCGCCTGCCAATAATGAAGTTTACTCTTATCATTGGCGTAAAGACCAGTGGCACAAATCAGATGAAACGGATATGTCGGTGCCTCACGGTGCAGGTGCGGTGGTGTCGACGGCGGCGGACCTTAATCACTTTATTCAGGGTTTATTTGCAGGCAAACTGTTAAACCCAACATCGTTGGCGAGTATGACTCAGATCAAAGATGGTTATGGCAAAGGCATTTTTGACATTCAGATTTATGAGGGCGTACAAGCCTACTTTCACTCCGGGGCGCTTGATGATTTTGGTGCGGTGCTGGCTTATCAACCGGATTCTAAATTTAGTCTCACCATGCTTAGCAATGGCCAAGATATCAGTGACAGAGATGTGATGGATGCCTTGCAGATGGCCATAAAGGGTCAGCTGGTGAAGATACCTGCGTTCAAGTCTGTGACTTTAACCGCGGCTGAACTAAAACGATTTACCGGTGAGTATAAAAGTGATACCCATCCGCTAGATATGACCTTGAGCGTCGAAGAGGGCCAGTTAATGGCTCAGGCAACCGGTCAGGACAGTATCCCGTTGAACTCGACATCAGCGACCACTTTTACCTTCGCCAGGGCGGGTATCGAGATTCAATTTGATGCCAGCAAGTCTCAATTTGTGATCACTCAGGGTAGCAGGACGGACACTTTTGTTCGTTCTAATCAGTAGGAAATTAGGTAAATAATGCAATGAACGACTTCTCCCGTTTGGTTAAACCATTCATAGTGAAACTGATGGCTATTCTGATGGCGGTGGTGTTTGCCATGGCTTATGGTCAGGACGTGTTATATTCGTCCAATCAGAACACCTATTTTTTGCATGGTTTGGCCAATGGGGGATTGGGGTTATTAAGCCACGATTGGATGGCTGGTACATTAGACCCATTTCCTGTGTTCAGCGCTTTGGTGAGTGTTACCAGTCAATATTTCTCACCGTTATTATTTTATGTTTATTATGCGGTGCTCTTAGCCATTTTTATCCTTAGCATCATGAAAATCAATGGCCTGGTGTGGGGGGGTAGCCACTGTCGACGGCAAACCATCTGTAGCTTTGTGTTGATCACCTTCTTGAGTTCCGCGCTTTTTTACCGTATATCAACTCAGCTGGTTGGCATTGATGTGGGGCAAATATTCTTTTCTGGGGTGGCCAATCAGTATATTTTGGGTCAGGTTTTTCAACCGAGCACCTTTGGGGTTTTTCTGGTGTTGTCGGTGGCCACCTTTTTGGCGGGTAGGGCGTTTTGGGCCATCGTCTTTTTGGCCATTGCGGCGACATTTCACCCCAGTTATTTACTCAGTGCAGCGACATTAACCCTGTCGTATATGGTGCTGACCCTTATTAATGGTCAGGCTACGGTTCAAGTTCAAGCTCACAGTTATCCTAAGCGCTGTTGGTTGGCATTGTGTCTGGGGTTGTTTGCGCTGATCCTGGTCACGCCGGTGGTGCTGTACAGTTACGGTACATTTGCACCGACGTCAGCCCAGACGATACAACAAGCGCAGAGTATTTTGGTTGAGCAACGCATTGTTCATCATGCCCAGCCTGCCAGTTGGTTTGGTATCGGCACTGTGCTGAGGTTGGCGATCATGGTGTTGGCGTTATGGCTGTTACGCAAGCAGCCGTTGTTTTGGATTATGTCGATTCCTTTTGTTTGCGGATTGTTACTGACCTTGCTCCAGCTTATCAGTGACAGTCACTTCTTAGCCTTATTGTTCCCGTGGCGAGTGAGTGCCTTTTTGCTGCCGATGGCCTCTTGTGTATTGATCGGTGGTGGTGTTTCTTGGCTCTTTGCTCGCTCGGGACTGAATCAATTAGGCTCATCAGACCAAGGCGTCAAGCGCATCGACTTGGTGTTAGTGGTGGCAATGTCGACGCTAATGATTGCTGGTATTGCAGGCTTGATGGGACTTAAGCAAAAAACGTTGACTAACCCGTTGACTGAATATGTCAGAGAAACGGCGACCAAAGGGCAACTGTATTTGATCCCACCTAAAATGGGCCAATTCAGATTACAAACCGGGGCTCGAATATTGGTTGACTGGAAGACTCACCCTTATAAAGATGTTGAGGTGATTGAATGGTATCAGCGCTTTAACGCTGTGTCTGACTTTTATGGTGCCAGCTCTGGCAAAAAAAGTGCTGAACAACAATGTGATCTATTGAAGCAATTGGTGGCAGATTATCAAGTCACTGATGTGGTTTATCGTCGTCGTGATGGGGTTTTGGGGTGTTCCTTTCTTACCGAGGTATATGAGACTGAGGTCCATGAATCTGAGGTATTGAAGGGGGATGTTTTTAGCGTTTATATGGTGTTATAACATTGAGCGGTTCGCTGGATGAGACGTAATTATTCAGCGTGCTTAGATTTCGCTTCAGAACAAGGCCTTACTTAGCAAAAAAGAGTCGCACGGAAAATAGGCGCATATTGATCATATGTAACTGTTTGAGTACGAAAATAACGCCGTTATGATGCGAAAGATGAGTGCGCTGGACAGTAAGGTGAGACGATGATTGTCTCACCCTAATTCGCTTAGTGCTTAGTCTAGGCAGAACTTAGCAACTAGCTGACAATGATATGAATATGGGCTACCTGCATTACAGATATTTTCCCAAGAGGTACATTGTGCTTCAGTCGCAGCAAATGCGTTTAAACCAAAACCAAGACCTACGGCCAATAGTGCCAATTTTACTTTTGAATTTTTCATTATGATTTCCTTAAATACTTCTGTGGTTAAAATTGATTTTAAAAATATTGTACGAGCTGTTTGAGCAAATAAGATGATGTGCTCAAATCTGCGAAAGATATTATCAAGGTTTTGATGTTAATGAAACGTCTAATGTGATTGTCGTTGTCACCCAATTGTAAAGGTTTGTGTGATGCTTGGGTATTGCAGCGTTAAACCTTTCCGTTAATGAACGGTATCAAGTTCTGCTTAAGCCTTGTGTATTTGCACCCGATCAACTGTTGTTACATAATGTTTCATTATGCGGGGTTATGTTCGTTTTGTTTCAGTTTCACACCAAATATTCTGACCTATGTTAGTGATAAGTAAAATAAAAGGTTTATTTAATGTTTCTTTTATAAACGGCTTTTCATGGCCAAAATCTTGTGGTACAAATACGCTCAGTTCAGATGTTGAGCAAAACACAGTGTAATGCTTGAAGCATAATTAATGGTAAACAGGGGTTAAAATGAAAAAATTTATTGGATTGTCATTGTCTTTATTGGTATCAGCTATGTCCACAGTAGCGGTTGCTGAAGAGCCTATCTTGGTGATTGGTGCGTCGTATGCTGATGGTAGCACACCTTTTAATGACAACCTTGATGCGCCTTTAGGTGGCACATCGGTTGGATTGGGCAGTTATTTATCGTTAGGTAATGCGTTGGCTCGCGAGCGTTCATTGTCGGGTCATGTGATTAATGAAGCTCAAGGGGGGGCAACAACTTTTGATCGTCAGGCATGTAATCCAAGTTGTACACCGGATGTTATGTGGCAGGGTTATGACAAGCAGTTTACCAAAGCTTTGGCGCGTGTGACAGTTAGAGATCCGGGCACTGGTGATATTACCATCCTTAATTCAAAATATGTGGTGATCACATTATCTAATGACTGTTTGCACTCTGATGCTTTTGGTATTCCTCAAAATCAAACGCAGCAATGCACCGCAGATGATATTAATGATCATGTTGATCGTTTGGTCGCCCTTGGCCAGCGAATTCTTGATACTGGCTTAACCCCTATTTATCTTGATGCACCCACCTATGACGATTTAGATTTGCCATTGGCTGAGTCGCTATTTGGTTTAGAGTGGATGATTGACCAGCCAACGTATGAAGCGTTAGGCACGGTTCGTCATGATCGCATCGAAGTTGAATTACCTGAAGCCGTGCAATTAAACGCATGGAAAGGTTTTGAGCATATGGGGGATGGTTTGCATCCAACTGACAAGTCGACCAGAAAAGCGGCCAAACGTATCGCGCGTTTTATTGGTAAAAATGACCGACAGGGCGGTGGCGAGTAATCGTTACCCCATTGAACTGATTTAGAATCATCCTTGTAAGAATACCTGCGTGCAGGAACACGACGCAGGTATACCTCGCCATAGACACCGTTATCGAACAATCTCTTATTCCAGCAATCCCCTATAAACGTTCTATTATTTCC
>JBLGCB010000146.1:0-13537 GCA_047617105.1 Phenylobacterium sp.
GGTGTGGGGGCTGGAGGTTAGATATCTCCGGCTACCCGATTATTGCCAACGTTGTAGTCCGACATTTCGGTGGTTAAATTGGAATGCCCAACTTTCTGAAACCACCTCAAGTCGTATTATGCCATTTGAAAATTATATGGAGAAACATGCAAAGATTCTTTTGCCTGCCTTGTTTGCCAAAGGTCGTAGGCGTTTTGTAATCGAAGCCAATGATCTGCCGATGGTTTGCCAAAAGCCAACTCTAAACGAACCGCCATCTCTGGTGTTACAGCCCCATGTGCATTCAATACTTTGGAAAGTGTCTTTCTACTTACATCAAGGTGCTTTGCAACGTCTGTAATGGTCAACTCTAATGAATCTATGACCAATTCTTTTAAAATTTCCCCTGGATGTGCGGGATTATGCATTGCCATTAGTGGTCATCCTCATAATTTACGATTTCAACATCACGTCCGTTAAAACGGTAGGTTACGCGCCAGTTGCCACTCACCCTAACAGACCAAATATCTTTTCTGTCACCTTTTAATTTATGCATGAATAACCCAGGAAGATCCATATCATCAGATGTTTGGGCTTGATCCAAATTAGTCAGGATAAGCCGCAATTTCTTTTCGTGTTTCTTCTGTACTCCAGCAGTATTACCAGACGCATAAAATTTTTGGAGACCTTTATGTATAAAGCTTTTAATCATGCAAGGAGTGTAACCCTAAAGGTGTCAAAATGAAAGCGATAATCAGATTTAAGGCCCTAACAGCTATATTTTCCGGCTTTCACGCATATTGCTCTAAATACGTATTATTCGGTTTAAACAAACAGCATTTAATGAACAGAGTCTAACCCCTAAACTTTTACAGGCCCTCAACTCAGATAAAACGCCGGACCCGAGGCTTTAACAAATTTAACATTTCAATCAGCAAAAATTGGTGTACAGTACTCATCCGACCAGACGAGGGGACAGTGGTGCATTGGGCACTGGATAAATATTGGGATTATGATCACCAACACTTGGGCGGTTTGGTGAAAACCTTCCGCGGTCATCATGTTGATCCTGAATTGATGCTGCAACACGGCATTTTAAAATCGAACAATAACGCGGTGCCGGTCGGGGTGGTTATGGCTTTATTGCTGTTTACCCTTGAGTCGCCAAATCTGGTGTGGTTTTTCATCTTCTTTACCGTGTTTGGTGCTTATAGCGCCACAATTCATCAATGGGCTCACAGAGACGACTTGCCCAGTGCGATTAAAAAGCTGCAAGACTGGAATGTGTTAATTTCACCGGTGTTACATAAAAAACACCATGAAGGTTATTTGAGTCATTATTGTGCGATCACCGGACATTGGAATCCGATCCTCGAGAAAGTGAATTTCTGGCGACGAACTGAATATTTCATCTATCGTCTGACCAACGCAGTTCCCTACCATAGACGCGACATCGTCGTTAAATCAATCAAGTAAATTGGAGTAAAAAAATGAATTTATACCTGCGTCTGTTTTGGATATTGATCACTGCCAAATTTCGTCCTAAGGCGCATTTGCTGGCCACCACCAAAATCAAAGGGCGGATATTACCCAACGATTTAGACATCAATATGCATGTCAATAATGGCCGTTATTTGTCGATTGCCGATCTCGGACGAGTCGATTACATGGTCAAAACCGGCTTTATGAACATCATGATTAAACGCAAATGGAAGCCCATTGTTGCCAGCGTCAATGCCCGTTATGTTAAAGGTCTGACACTCATGCAAGAATATGAATTGACCAGTAAGCTGTTATGCTGGGATGAAAAGTGGGGTTACTTCGAACATCGCTTTGAACGCAACGGCAAGTTGATTGCAGTGGTGTATATTAAAGGACTTTTTGTTGGCCCTGATGGCCGGGTAGCCGTTGGCGAAGCGGCCAAAGCACTGGGTGTCACAGAGCCGTCACCCGCAATGCCTGATGAGGTTAAAGACCTGCGTGATCAAAAAGCTATCAACCTGAAGTAGAGCTGATGATGATTGGCAGCTCTTATTATCGTTTGCCGATGGTGCTCAGATGGTTTACCAATAACATTTGTATTCATCATGTGCATCATTATCAGCCGCGTATTCCGTCGCACAACATCAATCGTTGTTTTAATGAGGTGGCATATTTTCGCCAAGTTGAACCACTGACCATGGTCCAGAGTGCGAAAAATATGAATTTGGCGTTATGGGATGAAAAACGACAAAGGCTGATCAGATTTTCTGAGGTCGAAGCGACTGTTTCTGTCGATCCAGTTGCTCCGGCCAGCGATGGCAAAAGCAATGAGCAAAGTTATGAACAGGGTTAAACAAAAATCACCGAGCAGACAAGTGCTCACTCACCCCTGGCAGTGGGTAGATTGGCTGTATCTGCAAACCAGCAAGGGTAAATTGTTTAGCGATGGTTGGGGTGATACTGAACTGATCGCCAAGGTACAAAAAGACAGCCAGGCGTTCACTAAACCTGCCAACATTACACCGGTTTTCTGCGCTGTTGAAGCCGCAGATAATCAAGCGATACGGCGTTATGACTATGAATTTTTGAGTCCGGTCGCCGGGCTGCCTGACGAGATTAAAACGGCTCGGGGCTGTTTGATCACCCCGGCAAATGTCGATTCGATTTATGCCACGCCTGTGTGTCTTTCAATGCCCGGCTCTGGTGAAGAAGGTTATAACAGACGAATTAAAGCGCTGGCTGAGCCATTGGCCAAACAAGGCATTTCAACGCTGATTTTAGAAAACCCTTTTTATGGCAGTAGGCGGCGCAAGGGGCAAGATAAACACTTTGTCGCGACTGTCAGTGACTTTTTGCTGATGTTTTATAGCGCTATTGAAGAATGCAAAGCATTGGCAAACCACTGGTTGGTTCATGGTCAAAACCGGGTTGGATTAACCGGACTGAGCATGGGTGGCCAAGCGGTGTCGCTGGTGGCGACACAAATGGATAATCCGCTGGCGGTGATCCCCGGTTTGGCCCCCTCCTCTGTGGCTGAACAGTATTCTTTTGGTTATTTAAGTGTGGTATGTGACTGGCGGGCGTTGTCGTCAGGTTCGGGTAAACAAGATGAACATGACGCTCGGACCAAGTTGGCCAAGTTGCTGGAGATTGGCGATATCACTAACTTTCCGGTGCCACACCACAGTATCTGTAGCATCATCAACGCCAAAAACGATACCTATATTCCACTGTATTTATCGCAAACTTTTGTTGACCACTGGCCACATTCGACGGTTAAATTGATCAGTGGTGGCCATATTTCGTCGATTTTATTTAACAATAAACCCATTGTTGATGAGATCACCCGGACACTGGCGATATTGCCTGGGTAGAAGTCGCCGCTGCTTTGGTTATAAAAACCATGCACTAGAGAGTTTTCAACCAGGTTGGAAATTATTTGCCACCAGGCACCGGGCCAAGTTGTTAGCTGCCAGTCGCCTTTGCTTAGCAGTTTTATCACGATTTGTCGGTCTTTATCTTCAGGCTACTGAAGATGCTATATTATCCTCATCAGTAGGCAAAACCAGTATCAACTTTGGTGCTGAGCAGTTTACGACCCTGCAACCCCAACCTCACACACAAAGGGCCGTTACAATCACTGGTTGATGCCGGGACCGATGGAATTGATGGAGCTAAAGGCGACAAAGGCGACGCTTCAAGTCTCATCATTGAGTTAAAACAAAACGGCTGTGCTTGGAAAAGTTGGGGTTCTAAGGGGCAAATTGGTGCTGCTATTTGCCCGTTAGGCCATTATGTAGCAGGGCACGAAGGTTCAGGTATTACAACAGGTGGCAAGAGGAATTTTGGCAATATTCTTTGTTGTCCAGCACAGTAACAGTACTGATCACTTTGTTGATTTGATCTTTTAGCAACCCATATAAAACAAAAAATCAATACCCTGTCACCAAGAGCTATCGCACAAAACTCTGGGGTTACCTGAACGAATCAAGACACTGGAGTTGACCCGGAGTTTTTGACACCGGAGTGTACGGCCTCGCGGGCAAAGGACCTTGGCGTAGCTCAAAACCTAGACAGCTGCAATGCCACCTGGCGAACCAGAATTGATGGCGTTGAAAAGGCGCCTTAATCGGCGCCTTTTTATCTTTAACTTTTATTGTTAAAGAAAAGTTTTGTCCATTTGCTCTACTGTGGTGTAGCAGTAACGTTCAAAGTCACACCAGAAGCCGCGCTATAACCGTTCAGGCCAATGTACCATGTGCCAGACGCTGGGCTGTTGAATGAACAACTTTCAGAGTTACCTGTTTTGTATGGACGGCAATCATAAGTTGAGCTGCTAGGTTGCGCACCGTGGCGAACGAATAGGTCAACATCACCTGAACCACCAGAGATAGTCACAGTCATGTTGTCGTAACCAGCGACCAAGTTCACAGGGTAATATTTCCATGAACCTTGTGATACCGAGATGTTACTAGTCGTATCATTGATAGGACTAGGACCACTTGACCCGCCTGTGTAGCTACCGGTCAAGCTAACACCTGAGAAAGCGCTGTAAGCTTTAAGACGTACATAATAAGTACCACCAGCCTGAGTCAATGAAGAGCAAGACTCAGAGTTACCACTTTCATATGGACGACAATCATAGCTGCTGTCAGTCGGTGCTGAACCAAACTTAACATACATATCAGCATCACCTGTACCACCGCTCATAACAACGCTGATATCAGTCGCACCTGCTGGTACATCCATGGTGTAAGTCAGTTCAGAACTTGAAGCCAAGCCCGTTTTTGCTACGCCATTTTCAAGTTCGTTGCCACCGCCAGTAGAACCGCCCGGACAAGCACCAACACCTACTGCACACCATGCCGTTTCGATAGCCGTCTTTTCAGTGGCACCATAAAGGTCTTGTGCAGACTGGGCAGTTGCTGTTCTTGCGCCAGCAAAGTCAGTGCTCTGAGACATATAAACGTTCAGTGCACGGTAGAAAATCTGCTCTGCTTTGGCTAAACCCAGTTTTGGCACATTAGCAGGTGATTTGCCACGAGGGTGTGAACCACCATCAACAGCCAGTGCAAAGGCTAAGTTAGCGATACCGGAGTTACCATGAACACCGCCCTGGTCATTCTGGTTGCTTGGGTTAGAAACAAACGGGATGCGATCCGGATACCAGTCTGTTGAGTAGCCATCCTGAGTCGGGTTTTTCATGTAACGTAAAGCGCCACCTGAAACCATCACTTCTTCACCGATTCTCCAATCCGGCTGAGTACTGCCCAGTCTGTAAGACTCAGAAGCGGCACCGAGGATATCAGACCAGCCTTCGTTTAAGGCACCTGATGCATTGGCATAAACTAGGTTGGCGGTATTTTCAGTCACACCGTGCGTCAGTTCATGACCGATAACATCATGGGCCAGCGTCAAGTCATTGAACTGTTGACCATCTCCGTCACCATAAAACATTTGACCGTTATACCAATAAGCGTTATTCAGATTGACACTGGTATGAACACTTGATTTGAGGGTTAAATCATTGTTATCAACACTCTTGCGACCAAAGCGGTTGTTGTAGAAGTCATAAACAGAAGACGCACCGTCATGGGCACGTTGTGCCGACACATCACCACAGCTTTGGCTGTTTCTGCACAATAAAGTGCCCGGACCCTGTTGCTCAGAGGCATTGTTTAAGTCATAAGACTTCCAGTTTTTTGCGCGATGCATTTTGGCATGGCGAGTCAGCAACTGCTTATCATCAACGCCATAGAAAATCGCGTCATGACCGAAATCATCGCCGCCGTTGTCATAAATCACTTCGACCTTCCAGGCCAGCTTTGTTTGGTTGCGCAGTGGCAGATAGACATAAGCCAGTTCAGCTTTGCCTTCTACCTGACCCAGTTCTGACGCAAGCTTCATGACTTGATGCTCAGATTTGAGTGACTGAACACCTAAAGCCGACACGTTGTTCACCGCCAATCGACCAGACACCGCATAGATGCTCGCCTGAGTACTGGTCTGAGTACTGGTCTGAGCATTGGCATCAGCCAAATCAGCGTGAACAATCATACTGGTGCCATACACTTTAAGGCCGTTGATGGTCTGATTCAAACGGGTATGACGTTTACCAAGGTCATCTGACCATTGCTGGCGCACAGAAAAATCTTCATTACCGTTCAAGGCATACTCAGGTTGAGCAGATAAGATTTGTTTAAGGGTTGAAATGGTCGAGGCCGAAGTGGCCAGACCTAAATTTCCTTTGACAAACGACGGGCTACTATTGGCTGCCATGACACCAAAAGAGGATGCCGACAGAGCAATGGCGATTGTCGCCGCCAAAGGGGTTAAAATTTTCATTATGGTTATTCCTGTATGTTTTTTTTGTTTATGGTTGTTATTGTAGATTTAAGTTACTGAGTGCTTATAAGAGCACCAATCACAGCCAATACTAAAGCGTATCTTTGCTGTGAATCAGTTGTTAAAATCTACCACAACTAATTTTCATTTAGTTTACAAAAAAGTGAAAAATAGCTGAAAAATAGCTGAGAAAATGCTGAAAAAGCTGAAATTGGTTAAACAAAAAACAATTATCCCGAATATCCCCTAGGTCATAGAAAACCCCGGGGCAACGACAAGCCGGGGTCAGAGTCAGTGAGATTTGTCGTACAGCTTGCCTGTACATAAATCGAGTCGACTCTGACCCCCATCGAAGCCAATTTATGTCAGCAGGTAAATGGGTCGGCCATCTTTGGCGGCACCGAGCCGCTTGGCTTGGCTGAGTCCAGTGTTTTTGAGCACCCAGTCCACAAACTGCAGTGGCTTGAAGTTGCGGTAAGCCCCCTTCATTTGACGGCTATTGTGTAAGTGAGGCTGGAAAATCAGACATTTTGTGTCTAATTGCTGAAGAAAATGTTTCAGTTGCTCAAATGTCTCTGGTTGTTTGAGAAAATGATGAAAGATGTTGAGGGCCAAGGTGACGTCAAAGTGATTGAGTTTAAAATCAAAAATAGAGCCATCATAGATGTCAAACTTCGCGCCAACGGCGGTACGCAGTTGCCCCAAGAAGTAAAGGTGTCGAGTTTCGTGCTCAACGGCAGTGCAGGTCATGCCAAGTTTTTCAAAACGGTGGCTAAAGTAGCCCCAATGCGCCCCGATATCCAACAGGGTGCCTGAGCAGTCACCCAGTGCCTCACTGATGATTTTAAATCTTTCGCCACCTTGAATGGTGGGAAAATTATCAAGGTCCGGGTGTGGCAGTGGTGCGTATACCCGACCACGAAAATGGGTCGAGTATTGCTCTACCTTTTGGCAAAAGTCAAACCACTTGGTATGCCTTAAGCTCACCTGCACTGGGATGGATTTCAGTTTAAGCAATTTGGCGATGCACAGGCGGTGTCGGCCATCTTCAAATAGCAAACGGCCATGTCGGTCAATACATACCGAAACATCATCGAGACTGTTTTCTTTGCCCTCCAGTGCCGACTGTTGTCTGAATCCCTCGGTGCGAATTTGCTCATAGAGTTGATCGAGTTCTTCACAGCGGGTATCGAATTGTGCTTTGGTTTTACAGCCCCATTTAATGGCACCACGAGCGATAGCATCAATCACCCGCCTGTAGAAGCGTGTCTGCTGCCATGGCACGCCTTTGACAAAGTGTTGTTTAAAGGCTCGCCAAACGTCCATTCGATGGAATTGGCTACACCGACGATCCCAGTTGCCGCCTTGCACAGTGCCAAAATCACCTTGTTTGTCTTTTCTTCGGCCCCTAGAAACAGTGTACTCTATCTTCATCGGGTCAACCATTAATAGTCGTTGGGTGTTATGCATTGGGTCCTCCCAGTTTCAAGTGATGAAATAAACATGATGTATGCTCGACAGGTAATTTTGATGCCGTTTTAAAGCGTAGAATAGATATTGATTTATCGCTATTTAATCGGCTGTTTAATGCAATTGGGTGCATTATTGCTGCCTTCGTGGCGCGATAAATAGCAAGGGTATTTCAAAGGAACAATCTTAACTTATCACTGTTGAAATGATTGAATACGCTACTTGCCCCCTAATCCTGGAGTTTTTAGCTGATATTGGCAGACTGAACAGGGCGGCGAGTAAGCACCAGCAATAAGGTCTTTATCTGGCATTTAATGCAAAGCGTGAATAAAAACCATTGTTTCTTCAATTGATGCTTACTCTGACCCAATAAGTTAAACTGCCGGATTAAACGTTGACGGTTCGCATAAAATCGCCGGATTAAACCCTGATGGCTCACACAAAATCGCCGGATTAAACGTTGACGGTTCGCATAAAATCGCCGGATTAAACCCTGACGGTTCACACAAAATCGCCGGATTAAACCCTGATGGTTCACACAAAATGGCCGGATTAAACGATGATAGTGTGGCTAAAGTGGTTTGATGCTCATCAAGTTCTGCGACTGTTGAAGTCAACTCGGTGAGTTGTAGTTGTAGTGTCTTAATACTGCTCATAATGTTTTCCTCTGGATAGTAAGTAATCCCTGTGTGAGTAAAAATGGCGGCATCTTCCTTCGCCTGCCTGTTGTGCTGCCAAGCCAAAAAATATCAATAGGCTAAGCAAGTAATGTGGTGCACTGGTCCCATAAAGACGATAGATGAATCAAATACTGGGGTTGTTGCTCTGCTGGCCTATCACCGCCTTTGATGGTGACGGCAAGTTTGTTCAGTAACGCCAGGTTGGCACTGTCTCTGTTTGCACCAAACTGTTGCAAGTTGATCACGCTATGTTCTACCGAATAAACATTTTGCCATTGTTGTGTTGAAGTGTTTGGCAACCATTGAACCGGACCATTGGTTTCGCTGAGATTTAAGCTGCCGAAGTTAAAAATGGCACTGAAGCGATGGTTAAGTAAATTGGCGCTGCCATCATCCACTGCTGAGGTAAAACGTTGGCACAGCAGCGATACATTGATATCAGGGCCATAAATCAACAAATTGGCGAATAATGGCTGAGCGTCGTCGGTTGGGCGCTCAGCGACTTTTTGTGATTCTTGTTCAGGTTCTTGTGCCGGTCGTAAACGCGATACCGTCAGTGACTCAAGTCCGCCCTGGCAACGACCCAATAAATCGAGTCCTGAATACAAGGTGCGCAAGTTAACTCCCAAATCGTAATGCAGACATCGACCATGCTGGCGGGTTTTAACAAAAGCGTTAATAAAAGCCTGAGGGGCGGGTAAATCGGCAAAATGCGCATTAACAAATAACATTCGTTGGTGTTTGTTGGCCATATTTAAGGCCGCACGCATGGCGGTAGAATCAAGCGGATGTTCGCACAGCACATGAATGCCTTTGGCCAATAAATCCAGCACCAACTGTTGGCCCACAGGACTTGGCAAAGCCACACAAGCAATATCAATATTGTCGGCATCGACATCATCAGCACAAGAATAATGGGCAATATGATGTTGTTTGGCCAAAGCCTGCGAACGATTGCTGCCCTTTGATAAAATACCAGCCAGGGTGAGCTTTATCTGTGCGGTGGCAGGTTGACAGATGACTGCCCGAAGGTAACTCGAACCATAGTTGGATCCACAAATTAATACTTTCATGTCAGCTCCTGGGGACTGTCCCGGTTATGCGACCGGGTGAGGATTGAGGTTGACGGGACGACCTTCGAGCAACTTGTCCAGCCTTGGGTTGTCTACCCGTTTATATTGTTCGCCAAAATGAATGGGTTGCATGTGAGCACCCAGGGCACGGACCACGGTAAAAGGGCTTAAAGCAATATCTGGCGAAGTGACGTCAGCAATGACAATATCCACTTTGGCAGTGGCCAGTCGTTGCGCGATTTGTTGTCGCTTTTGTGGCGTGTCGCTGATTGAAGGATAGGGCCATTGGTCTGGCTTAATGGCGTCTTGTCCACTTTGACGCATAAAATCAAAAGCGGATAGTTTGTCCTGACTAAAGTAATAGGCGGCATGGTCTTCGAGCGATAGCACCTGCTCGATGGTCGACGGGATGAGGTAATCGCTGGCCATCAGCATCTTTAAATGGGGCAATAAATGCCCTTGTTCGAGCAACGCTTTGCTGATGGCGACATTGATATCGTCATGAGCCGCCAAGGACACGGATACCGCAGGGGTATTATGGCCATCGCCTAGGGCAAGGCAAACCACGGTCGGAATATGCAGGCCAACATCCAGAACGTACAGTTCGAGTGCGACATCATTGTCATATAACTGGTTAATCATCACGGCCATTTTGCCGGTTTTAAACCTTTCGATGGTGAGTCGCTGACAAGGCAATTGGGCATACCAGGTCAGCATCATGGCATCTCGCTCTATCAGCTCAAAAGTGGCACGAATGGCGGCATCATGCCAATTTTTACCGGCGGCCAGGCCACTGGAAGAGGTTTGGCAAAACTGTTCTTCAAAAGGGGCATTAAAGTTAAAATAAGACACCAGTGCTGGCACCCATACAGGCGTTTCTTGAGCCAATTTACGTCCTTGCACCCAGTGAATGTTTTTTTGCGTATGCCAGCGGCTAAACGGAAATTGTTTATCGCTATATTGCTGCGGCGAATATAAAACCAGTACCTGAGGGTCTATATAGTCACCCTTTAATTGATCAATAGCGCCATAGTGGCAATCATCCAGCCGATAACGGGCGGCAGAATAGCGTTCAATGGCCTCACCGACAGCGCCAATATGGGCCGAAACTTCATCAAGTCCTTTGCCTGAACCAGAACGACCCAGCACGCGAGGGTTAAACTGACCTGTCGTAAAGTTGGCTATCTGGGCACAAGCGGTCATAGGAAAGCTCGGTAAATCTGGTGAATGGCCACTTAGTTTGCCAATAATGCCGGTCAGGGGATCAATCCACCCAGCCAGTAGAGCTTTGAGTTGTTCGACACTATTAATGTTGTCCAGTGATTTATCGCTGGCGCTGAACAGGTGTTGTGACACTGCCTGGTGATCGAAACCACATACGTCACACCAGGGCATGGGGACAATTCGATGAATATCTGCGCGGTTGGTGATTAGGTTGTGCACTTGAACCTTACCAACCAAGTTCGAAGGGCTATATTTGAGTAACAGCTTTAATGCTTCCATCGCCAGACTTTGACCGCACATCACCGCCATTGGGCTCAATAGGGTACGGTCCCGACTGGTTTGTTGCCCTTCCCTGCTTTGATGGTCCAACTGATGGGCCAATTGCGGGTTATCTGCGCCGGCCAAAACCCGCAGACGCAGACAATTCCAACAAGCACTTTGGCCGGGACTGACCACCGGACCTGTCCTGGATTCTAATCCATCGACAGCACCATAAAGTGCCAGATATTGGTGTTGATGGATATAATCAGCGCATTTATGCAGCCAGTATTGCGCTTCTTTGCACAGCCCAACCACCACCAAGTCCCAGGCTTGTGGATGGTTGAGTTGCAGTTGTTGTTGAGCATCCAGTTGCAATGGCTCATGGCTTATCTCACACCAGGGAGCCTGTTCAGATAACACTGTCTTAAGGACCTGTGCGCGTAATTGGCCAATATTATGTTGTTGCAAAGGCCGATGACATAAAACATCACTGTGGTTCAGCTTTTCATGGTCAATGATATGAATGTGGCCAATCCCGGCATGTGCCAATTCATCAATCATCTTGACTGACCAGGGTTCCAGACCAATCACCAGCAAATGACAATCGCGCAATGTTTGAGTCGAATACTTCTGTTCGCCACCGAAGGCTTGCAAAAACCTATCGTGGGTGGGCCAAGGAGGCGCAAATTGGCGGTTCGGTTCGAGCGCTTCAACCAGACCTTTTTGTTGCAGCAAGTTTAAAATCGATTTGATGCTGGCGTCATCATATTCAGGCAAGGCCAAACAAATGTCTGATTCGCTGTGTTGGCCTTGCAACAGCGGACAGATATGGTGGATAAATTGACCGACATCTTGACCATGCAATTGAAAGTCACCAAGGTCAGATTGTAATAAAACGCCATCGGGGTTTGGGGTAATGGTTGCAGCAGGTGAAAGCCCAAGTTTCTTAGTCATAGTCAGTAATATGCCTTAGATGGTTAAGAGATGATTAAATGTCACCAGGTTTAAGTGGTTGTACATTTAGGTCTGAAACTTATCTGTATATACGCTGATAACGTCTGATTGATTTGAACAATCGTTAATAAGGTGTTCAAACCAACAACGAAAAGTATAGGGGAAAGTGCTTAATGGCTGGTAATACTCACGAGACAAATCTTGTGACAGATTCGACATAGCCAAATAACACGGCGTAACTTAGTACGCATTCGACAAAACTTGTTAAATTTCTGCGAAAAATCGAGGAAAAATCGAGGAATAGTCGAGGAATAATTGGGGTTAGAATTAAACCAATTAAAGGAATGTAAGTCTAACTCACAGCCACCCATAACATCATCGCAAAGGCCCCTCAGATATCGTTAGGTTTTTTGGCACAAAGTAACGGTATTTCACCTTTGGGCCAATGAAAATCGAATTGTATTGACGATTGGCGCAAAAACCTCAGGCTTAATGTTTATAGATATCATGATCACCCAAGTTGATTAGCACAATATCACCATTGTCGAGTAACTTAAGGGTTAGCAATATTCTATACTGCATATTGATCGAAACACTATGACAATGTTTTTGCTTGATCTCATGCAGGCGTAAAGCAGGATGGCTTGGATTTAAGCTGAGCATTTTTAGCGTTTTGGTATATTGATTGATGAGTTCAGGATGTTTTTTGAAAAACTTAACTTCTTTTTTTTGATAACCTTGTGGTCGAATGATCCTGTACATTGAATACTAATTCCCACCAGTGACTTGTTGTAATTCTTCGGCCAATTTATCGAAGTCGTCTACAACATCATAGTGACCATTGGCATAATCAGTTTCAGCTTCTTTGATGGCTTTATCTAGCTCGTACTCTCGAAAGACATTATATTGTTCAATATCCAACACCACATACTCAGGCTTGCCTCTGACATCAATGGCCACTTGGTGTTCGTTGTCCTTTTGCATCGCACTTTTAAGGGCTGATACGCCACCCCGTTTTAATGCGTTAGCAGTAAGAGAGATCATTAAATTGGCCAATAAGTAGATGATGAATGAAATAATAGCACTAAATAGAGTGCTATTATCAGCGCTTACCATATCCGTATTGAAATATCAGCCAAAGGGGTCAAGCTGAACCCCTTTGCTTCTTACCTTTGCGCTGTAATTAAGTACTTCTCACCTGTCGCTTGTTTAGAGTAAGCCGCAATGGATGCTAATTGTAATACCTCTGCCAATGACACTTCATGGGTATAGTGGCTAGCAAATGTTGTGGTGATTTCATCAGTCACACGTTTACGCATCGCAATGACCGTTTCAGTGCCTAATTTGCCTAGGGCATTGAATAATAAAAATCCATTTACACCCCAAGCAAAGCCGAAGTTACGCTTTAGCGTAATCGGATCACGGTCTAATGCGCCATAAATGTAAACTTGTTTGAAAGTGTCTGAGCCATACACGCTGTGTTCTTTCATATCACGAGACGCAGCAACTTCCATACAATTAAGAATGTCACTGGTTAATTGACCACCACCAATTGGGTCAAACGCAATA
>JBLGCB010000147.1:0-13527 GCA_047617105.1 Phenylobacterium sp.
AGACCTGACCGTCGATCAGTTCGTGCTTCACTTCGCTGATGCGTTCACCAGTCAGGTATTCTTCTTCGCTTATAAAGCGCTGCTTTTTTGCAACGGACACAATAGTTACCTTATCAATATTGACGCTCTGTTGATTATGCGGTTAAACCCATAATAAAAGCAACCGTAACTATTTACGATCTGTGCTTGAGGCATCACTGCCAACCCCCCTACTTATTGCTCCAAATCCATGATTCCCCTTACAAACACAGCATTTTTGTTGACCCACCACTATACTCATCATTAAGATTCCCAACAATCAGGTTTTCATCGATGGTGTGGTTAAACAAATTATTGCGCTCTTTATCACGCACAGCCGCAATAAAACGATTTACCTGTGCGACCTGTGTATTGTGTTCAGTCATTTGCACCAACGCACTGGCCGACGACAATGCCGACTCTATTTTCGACCTCAGCATTGAAGAACTATTAAACATGACAGTAAGCACGGTTTCCAGAAGTAACGAAAGCCTGCATGATACACCAGCAACGGTAATAGTGATCACCCGTGAAATGATTCGACGACGTGGCTATAAAGAGCTTTCTGAAATTTTTGATGACCTGCCAGGCATGGAACTCATTCGACCTTATGGCGATACTTGGATTTCTCAATACTGGCGCGGGTCCAACCAACTCGGCGGCACCATGTTGTTGATGATCGACGGTACGGTGATGAATCACCTGTATTTTGACAGTACCTTTGTGCTATCAGCCTTTGCACTGTCGAATATCAAACAAATCGAAATTGTGCTCGGCCCCGCCGCCGTCGCTTATGGCGACAATGCTTTTATGGGCACGATTAATGTCATCACTTTATCTTCTATCCAGACTTCAACTGAACCTTCAACTAAGCCTTCAACTGAGCCTTCAAGCGCATTTAACGGCTTTGTCACCACAGGCAGCAATCAGCGCCGAATTGTCGACTTTCATCAGTCAGTTAATCTCAACGAGTGGCACTTTAATCTGGCAGCCCGACTCGACAAGGGCAATCTTGATGACAGCCATCTGCAAAGCTACCAATACACTCAGGACCGCTATTATAACGACCCACGGTTATGGGGTGACTTTATTAATCACCCTAAGCTGGCGAATAACAACCGCTCACCCCACAATAACCAGTCACTCGACCTGCGCCTAGCCTACCAATCAACCAAGCAATCAACCCAATTGGCAATGCAATATTTTAAAATTGAATCGGGTTACGGCAATGTCTACGCCGCCGATAAAGCACTCAACGCTGGTTCGTGGATCCGCCCCGATAGCTCAGTGAGCCTACGCCACTTGCATGATTTGTCTGAGCATTTAAAGTCAACCACCTTGTTACGCTATCGACGCAGCGACATCGATAAAGATTCGTTGTTTGTTGAAGCTTTTCCTTGGGACGGCGTACCCGGTGGACGGTTAATGGACGCCTCTTACTGGCGAAGCATCAATCGTTCAACCGCATTTTATCAGGATTTTGACTACCAGTTAGACAATTGGCGCAGTGCCTTTGGTTTTCGTTATGAACAAAAAAGCCTGCAAAAAGCCTACGATATCAGCCGTGGCGAAAATCCTTTTATACCACCAAGCTTACTGCAAGACTGGCGCGACTATGATTTTCCGGTTCCGCCAGTCGCCAGTTCAATCGCGGATAACCGCGCTAAGGTGACTGAAAAAAGCCTCTATTGGATGATCAACCGCCGTTTTTCAGCCCCTTTGGGCTGGGGTGACGAGCATTTGATCAATGCAGGTCTGCGCTATGAAAAACATTCGGTGTTTGGCAGTCAACCGGTATTTAAGGTCGGTTATGTCATTAAAAACGACGAGTATTCCTATAAGCTGACTTGGGGAGAATCTTTTCAGGAACCCACTGCCCGGCTATTGTATGGCGGCTGGCAAGGTGCTGGCAGTGCGCCCGACCTCACGCCGGAAGAGTCCAACACTTGGGAAGCCAGCTGGAATTACATCACTGAGCAAACACGACTGACTTTGGCACTGGTTGAAGTGAAAACCAAACAAACCATTACCGTGTTTCCCGGCGGGGCCAGCAATAATCCCGGCACACTCAAGTTGCGTAGTTTAGATTTAATTAGCCAAAAAACCTTTCTCTGGCCAACGGTTAAAGCCACTGCCTGGTTCAATTATTCTCATGTTTTTGATATCTATGCGGTGCGTCGCGCTGACACCCTCGCTCAAAGTATTGAACAAAATCACTCAACAGGCCCGGATGGTAATATTGCCCGTAACAAAGTCATGTTTGGTGTTGAACTCAGGTTTTCAGACGCTTTTTCAACCACCCTTGCCAACCGTTATATTAGCAAACGTTATACCAATGCACTCAACCCCATCAGCAGTATTTCTGGCTATCTTGTCAGCGACTTAAACCTACGTTGGCCACAATTACTCGCAGGGATGGATTTGAACCTGCAAATCACCAATGTGTTTGATAAAGTCTATTTTCATCCTGGCATCAATACGGGCAATGCGGGTAATCAACCCGGTCACTTTAACGCTGATGATGTTTGGGTCGGCAGTGACGGCTTTTTTAATTCGTTGTTACCTCAGGCTGGTCGGGGCATTTTTATTGGCCTAGATGTCCACTTTTAAACTAAAACGGATACTAAGCCTATCACCAAGCCTGGTATTAAGCCTGACACCAAGCCAGACACAGCCCGTAACAAATAACACCACACCAAACCGCCCAAAAACCGCCGCCTGTTTGAGCCTTTTATCGTTTGCATGTTAACATTCGCCCCAATTAACACTATCAATGCAACCAGCCAAACATTTAGCAGTCATCTTCTGAAGGATTTACGATGAGAAAGTTAGTCACTTGTGGGTTTTGTGGGTTATTTGCCGCAATGCTGGTGGCCTGCGGTGATCACACCGAACACGTCGGCACTTTAGGGGTTGATACCAATAACTTTGATACCAGTGTTCGCCCTCAGGATAATTTCTATCAATACGCCAACGGAGGCTGGCTAAAAAAACAAACCATTCCCCCTGACAGAACGGCGGTTGGAGCGCTTTATACCATGCGAGAAAATTCTCGCGAAGATGTGTTAAACATCATTAAAACACTGGCAGCCAAAAACAACCTCGAAGCTGGTTCCGACGAGCAAAAAGTCGCCGACTTATATCGCGCTTTTATGAACGTCAATAACATTGAAAAGCAAGCGTTAAACCTCTTAAAAAGTCCCCTAAACAGCGCACTATCCGCTATTGATGCCATTAGCAATCGCGCCGAGTTAATGCGCTATTTTGCCACCAGCCAAATCAATGGTTTAAGCAATACACCACTGAAGCTTTATATTGGGGTTGATGCCAAAGTCTCCAGCCAATACCGTGCGCACTTATGGCAAGGTGGCTTATTTTTGCCAAATCGCGATTATTACTTAAAACAAGCGCAACACTTTGTCGATATTCGCCAAGATTATGTCAAACATATCACCAAAATGTTCACCCTCGCCGGATTTGACCAACCACAAGTATCAGCCAAACGCATTATGGCGATGGAAACCACTCTAGCCACAGGTCATTGGAATAAACTCGATAACCGAGATAGTGAGAAGCGTTATCACAAATTTGCCATCAATGATCTCAACCAGGTCTCAGCACAATTAGACTGGACTGCGCTTTTGACGGCTTATGGTGTTATAAAGCGCGTAAAAGGCATAGGGGATGAAACCGAAGTGATTATTAACCAACCCAGCTTCGTCAAAACCTTAGGTCAACTGGTCGCTCAGGCTTCGCTGCAAGACTGGAAAACCTATCTGCGCTGGGGTTGGCTCAACAGCAGAGCCAGTCAGTTAAGTGCGGCGTTAGACGCCGAACACTTTCATTTTTTCGCCAAAACATTGAATGGTCAAAGCGAACAACAACCGCGCTGGAAACGGGCTGTAGACACGGTGAATCATCACCTTGGCGGAGTGATCGGCAAGATTTATGTCAAACGCCACTTTACAGCAAAAGCCAAAACCAAAATGATCAATTTGGTCGAAAACCTGCGTAAGGCCTATGGCCAGAGCATTGATGATTTACAATGGATGAGCGCCAGCACCAAACAAGCCGCTCAAGACAAACTGGCCAAGTTCGATGCCAAAATTGGCTACCCCAACCACTGGAAAAACTATCGCCCGGTTGCGATTAAAGCGGATGATCTGGTGGGTAATCTGACCAGAACAGCGCAGTTTAAACATCAACAATCGCTGAATAAACTGGGTGGCCCCATCGACCGCACCGAGTGGCATTTGAACCCACAAACAGTGAATGCCTATTATAATCCGACCAAAAACGAGATCGTTTTTCCGGCAGCCATTCTGCAACCTCCATTTTTCAATTTGGATGCCGATGATGCAGTGAATTATGGCGGTATCGGCGCGGTGATTGGCCATGAGATGGGCCATGGTTTTGACGACCAGGGCAGTAAATACGACGGTGACGGTAACTTGCGTAATTGGTGGAGCGAGTCCGATTTAAAAGAATTCACCCACCGTTCTAAGGCACTGGTTAAGCAATTTAATGGCTATAAAGTCTTTGACGATTTGACGGTCAACGGTGAACTGACGCTAGGCGAAAACATCGGCGATTTAGCGGGTATCACCATTGCTTATAAAGCCTATCGGTTGTCGTTAAATGGTCAAAGAGCACCAATCATTGATGGTTTTACTGGTGACCAACGTTTCTTCCTCGGCTTCGCTCAAATCTGGCAGGGTAAGATGAAAGAAAAAACCTTGCGTAAAAGCATACTGAACAACCCACATCCCCCGGTTAACTTCCGCGCTTTAGGGGCGTTATCTAACATGCCTGAATTTTATTCCGCGTTTGATGTTAAAGAGGGGGACGCTATGTATATAGCCCCCGAGAAGCGGGTTAAGATTTGGTGAAATACGTGACGACCTATACTATGCTGCACAATAAGATGGGCATGACGGATGAACGCGCTTTACCATGCAATGAGGAATGACGTAGGGTGGGCACGCTTTTTTGCCCACGCGTGACCTTGCAATCAAAGACAAGCCCAAAACATAGCAACCTTACTGTTTAACGATCCAAACCTTATATACGATGAATTTATCGGCCGACAATTTCATCGTATGTTAATTCTCCCTGATGACAATTGCCTAACGGCTGCTTTCAAGGTCACTTTATCTGTGTCAAAATTAGACCATCAGTGGCCAATATAGAATATTTGTGGCCAAATTGGCCAAAACATGCTTGGTGATCAGCATTTTATCACCCTTTTTCTCTTTGCCTCCTGGTATTTTGTGGATGGCTATATTACCATGACAGCTTACGTTTAACTGATCATCAAGATCAAGGTGTTGACAGTTGTCAACAGAGTAACTATAGTTACGTTGAACTTGTTTGAAAATAACGAGTGGGAATAAGACAATTAAAAAACATCCTGACAAATCGATTCGTGCAGCTATCGAATATGCCATTAGCCAAGGCTGGATATTCGAACAAAGTCATGGTCATCCGTTTGGCCGTTTACGTTGTGGCACTGCTGATAGCAACCATAAAACCCATCAGCTGAGTGTTTGGTCAACACCGAAAAATCCAGAGAATCATGCCAAACAGATTCGCCGGAAAATAGATCAATGTACTCAGTAGAGATTAAGAGAGGAAAACATGAACGCATTTACATTTTCATTAGTCTTAGGTGGCGTTGATATCAATACCCCAGAGCTAGAAGATAAACTGTTTGAAGCGGGTTGCGATGATGGTTTAATTTGCTTTTATGGCCATACGGTTTATATCGATTTTGACCGCGAGGCGAATGATTTTAAATCCGCCATTATGTCTGCGATTAAAGCCATCGAACAAGCAGACTTAAATGCCAAAGTGGTGAGTGTTGATGCGGGTGATTATGTGGGGTTGAGTGATGTATCAAAACTCACCGACATCAGCAAGCAATCTATTGCACTGTTAAAAGATGGCAAACGAGGCCCCGGTGCCTTTCCAAACCCGGTGTTACGACTCGATGGTCGCCAGCCTTTATGGCGCTGGGGTGAGGTCGCCGACTGGCTGGCCGCCAACCATAAAATCGCCCCTGAGTTGGCTGAAAATGCCAGAATTGTCGAATGTTTTAATATGGCACTAGAGATGAGAAAACCTGAAAAGCGCCATAAGGTCACGGCGCTCACTCAGATTTTAGAGGATTTAGAACAGTAGGTATTTAACGCTCTGCGGGTTTAGCAAACAACATCACAAACCTGTCGGTATTGCGTCGAATCTCAGGTCTGAAAGGCGAAATCAGTCGGCTATCTTCAGGATTACGTAATACTTGGCTGTCTTTAACAAAGCTGAAACCTTTGCTGGTCAGTTCTTTTTTCACATACAGTTCGTCAATACGATGAAGTTTTTGCGAATGAGCTGTATTGGTGCCCTCAGGCGCAGAATGATCAGCCACCAACAATAAACCACCGGGTTTAAGCGCTTTGTACAGCTGGTCTAAAAAGGGTTGAGGCTCAACTTGCCATGATTTTGATTTATGATAAAGGTCGTTATAACCCAAGACGTAAAATATCGCATCTAGGCTGGCATCTGGTATATCTAAGTCTTCTGCTTCGGCTTTATGATCCACCACATTTTTCAGGCGATCACCTTTGACTCTGGCATCAAGCTCTTTACCAACAAAAGACAGATACGCTTTGTTATTGTGTAAATAAACTTTGCCATCCGAACCGACAACTTGCGACAATAACTCGCTGTAATAACCGCCGCCACCGAAAATATCTAATACCGTCATGCCTTTTTTTACACCAGAAAAAGCCATGATTTCGCTCGGTTTAGCGGTCATATCCCGCTTTAAGTCCTGCTTGGTACGCTGACCGTGATCAAATTTTATGTCAGCCACAGCAGATATAGATGTTAAAGCCAGACAAGTCGATAACACCAGTGATGTTAGTTTCATGTATTAACCCCTCATATTTAGATCATTAAACTAGCACAACCAATCATAAAAATCTGGCTCAAATGTCTCGCGGACTGTTACACAATGTAACACCGACCTAACTGTGATAATGTTCCGATAAAGCCATGGTAGAACTTCAACAGATCGTAACCCCAAAATACCAAATCGCTATTTCACGGTTAAGATTCGAACCCCATCACAATAAGCTTCATCAAACCCTGCCGAGTCTTGTATATAACCGATGCAGTCTTTGAGTAAATTGACCGTTGGGACATCTTCTGGCCATAGTTTGGCCAATGTGATCAACAACTCATGCGCTAGCGCCAATTGAGCATTCATCAGTTGCCCCAATGCCAGCTCATAATGTTCGCAGTGTTTGATCAGTTGTTCATCGGCATTAAAGAACGGCTGATATACCTTTAATCCCCGGCTACTACCCTTAACCTGAACACAATCGAGCAAACGAAAATGAACAGGCACGGTCCACTGCTGTTCGCATTGACGAATATCATTGACCGTGGATTCGCTCAACATCAGGGCAACACCATATTGTTTGCACAAACCTTCAATACGCGAAGCAACGTTAACCTCATCGCCCAACACTGTATAATTTAGCCTGTCGGCAGAGCCGACCATACCCGCCACCACATCGCCAGAATTAAGTCCGATGCCAATATGTAGTTCACAACCATATCGCTGGCTAGCTTGATGATTAAACAGCTCTACGGTATCCAGCATATTACGCGCCGCCAGCAAACCACAATAAGCCGAATGTTCATTGGCAATGGGCGTGCCAAATAATGCCATCACCGCGTCACCGATAAATTTGTCAATCACCCCCTGCTGTTCGATAATACAACTGTTGACGGCGGTAAAATATTCATTTAGCAGATTGATCAGTGATTTTTCATCTAAGGATTCTGATAACGAGGTAAAACCGCGAATATCAGCAAACAAAATAGTGGCATGTTGCTTAGTGCCGCCCAATTCAACCCCTTGGGCCAACATATGATCGGCCACCTCAGGGGACACGGATTTATCCAACGCCGAGCGAATTTTTTGTTTTTCGCCCAAATCGGTGATCATCTGGTTAAACGACTGACCCAGTTCAGAAAATTCATCGGAGCTGGTGATATTCACCCGGTGGGCAAAGTTCTCTTTGGCCACTTGCGTGGTCGCCATGGCCAGACGTTTAATCGGCGTTGATACCCCGACGGCAAAACCAAAACTGATCAATATCGCAATCAATAACCCTGCACTGCCCAGCGCCTGCATATTCACTCTGATTCTGGTGACAAAACCGACCGACTCATCCAGCGAACGCGCAATAACATACGGCGGTACAAACAGGGTGTCATCAACTGTATAACGCAATAAAAAACGCTCATCACCCAGGCTGACTTGCATGGTTTTATCCACTTCCACCGTGTCCAGCCCATTCAGCCACTGATCAAAGGCTGGCAACAATACCTCACTTTCACTCAACCCCGATAGCTTCGTGGTGATCACCCGCTGGTCGTCGTCGAGCACGCTGATATCAATGTGACTGATTTGTTTGATTTGGCTGATATCTTGCTGCGACAAAACACGGCCTGCCACCACAATGCCAATCATCTCCTCGCCCAGAAATGCTGGCATGGCAATGCCCTGATAAAAAACCCCATCATGAAAGATATAACCGGCGACAGGTTCACCATCAAGGGCAAATTCATACCATTCACTGCTAATTAGCGCATCGGTAATGGCTTCCTGCGATGGCTGTTGTGCCAGCGGCTGACCTTCAACATCAGTCACCGCCAGCACATCCAAGTTGGTAAATTTGGGCAACACTTCCGCAGTAACAATATCATTACGGGTCAGCGTGCTGAGGGTTTGGTCATTAATAATATCGCGGATCAGCTTGTCATCGACAATCGCCGTCGCATCGTTATACAGCAGTTCATAACGATCATCCATTCGCTGGCTAACATAACCTTTGGCCTGAATCAGCTGTTCTTCAATCAATACCCTGAATTGGGTTTCAATGTCTTTTTGTACCATATTAAAAATGGCAAACAGCAACGCCACGATGATTAACGCAAACACCGCTGTTAGTTTGTAACGAAATGGAAAGTAGAGTTTCATCGGTTAATAATCAGTCAAAACATAATCATTTACAATCATCGACGATAACGACCTTTCTTCTTGTATTTTTTGCCGAATTTATTGGCGTGTTTAACAATCTCACGCACCACTTTAGTACTGGTAATGGCCATGCCGGGCAAGGTCAGGGGTTGGTCGGTGATGGTGACAGCTTGTTCGCTTTTACCGCCATAAATATGCCAGACGTTCAGTTGATAATCGCCAACAGGTACATTATCGAGGGTAAATTGGCCATCTTCATCAGTTACCGTGAAATACTGATTATCTAGAACCAAAATATCAAGAATCATCTTCTGATGAATATTACAATAAACTTTATAGTTTCCTGTGGTGTCATAGGTCACTGGCCGAAAATCGCCTTTGACGTAACGACCCAAATCAAAGCTATTTTTCTCTTCGGTGCTAAAGACATTGTGTTCTAGTTCATCTTGATTATAAAAATGCACCGTCTGACCTTTCACCAGTGGCATCAGGCGGGGGAAAAAACGTTTTTTCTTTTGATTGATAATGATGGGTTTATCGCTGACAGGTGCTGCGGTCAAAAGCGCGCCCTTGGTAGCATCACTAGCCGACAGATAAACCACCGCATATTCAGCGCTAATCAGCTTTTTGCGTCCACCCTTTTTCAACACATCAATTTGACCGCTGATTGATGCGGCCAAAACATTGGTGGAATAAAAACTGGTTGAGCAAAGCGCCGTAATAAGCAGGCCCATGGCAAGCTTTTCGCTGCCACGCAATAGATTAAGATAATGCTTCATATTGAGGATGATACATTTATTATTGGGGTGTGTTTGATTATCGCCGATGTCGGGTCAAATACCAACTGGCAATTTTGGCAGGTTGGTTGGTGGCATTGATATCAAACACATATTTATTTCGACGATAACTAGCTACCGAGAACAATATGATAACTCATACAACGTTGACTACCATCTGCTACAGCCCAGTCAAAACTGACGTTAACCGCCGTCTTAGCCATGTAAGCAGCCAATAATGCACTGTATTGTTCCTCTGTATTAGACTGGTTGGCAGGCACAGAAAAACCTTTTGCATTATTATCGACAAAATTACAAACGCAAGCATTGCTTTGGACGATATTAAAATAAAGTGTATCATCGGCAGAAGTCCATAATTTAGAAACTTCTCCAATACATTCAGCATCTGCCAAAACAGCATTAGAAACTGTCAACAAAAGGCTCAGTACACTCATTTTTACTACGTTCTTCATTTTAATCTCCGGTTAATTTACAACAATATCCACAATGGAATCACATCGGTATTTTTCACGATGATGATTTTGCGCAACTGTACACGGTAATGCCACCGCTTTCAATGACTTGGTTGAATATTTTTTAATCGAAACCAGTTTAAAAACAGTAAGAAAACTAACAATTGTCGACAATATTTCATATTAAATCAGTTATCACTAGTAAATTCTCATTAAATCATTATAATTGTCGACACTTAAGATTATCAATGGAAAATGGTATGTACGAAATTACAGGTTCAATCAATTCTCTGATGATGATGGTCACTTTGCTGGGTTTATGGACTCAGTTACGCATCATCTGGCAGCGCAAACAAGACGCTACTATAGTCCATAGCACCGACTTGTTATCAACCCACCAGTTTCTCGGGGCATTTCTCGCCTATTACACCTTTTTTATTCATGGGTATGCCATCACCCCGTTTAATCATTTTATTGTTTGGCCTCGGCTGCTGGCAGGTTTGCTGGTCACGGTGATCTTATTTGAAATCTATCAGGACAGAAAAACCCGCAGTACCAAAATGACCTTAGTCTTTTGCTTATGCAGTCTTATCGCGGGTATTATTGGATTATTGATTAACCGCCAGATGGGCGGTATTAGTCAGCAGATGACAACGATGATGATTGTGGCGGTGACGGTATTTTTGGCTCAGGGCTATTATCACCAAATCAGACTCATCATTAAACATGGTGAAACTGGCGCTGTCGCGCTGCGACTGAATCAGTTTATCGGCCTCAAAGATATCTCCACCATCGCCTTTGCGTTAACCATGGATTTAAACAACAGCTGGCCATTAATATTACTCGCCACCGTCAGCGGTATCACCAAACTGGTGATTATGTATCTGTTCCGTTGGGTCAAAGTCAGTGAGGCGGCCAAAAACCGCTCTCAAGCCCGGGCCAGAACCTGAAGAACACTCGGTTAATCACAGATTCGCTAGCCCCCAGAAAAACGCCCCGGCAGTGGTCAAGCTCAATAACACCATATACGACACACCGACCATGGCAAATTTAACCGTGGTCATCATAAAACCCTGCTTATAGACCTTTTTTTGCATAATAAACAAATACAACGGGGTCCACAGCAACAATAGCAAAGCGGTGATTTCGATAACCTCGGCAGCGGCAGGCTCGGTGATGGCCAAAAATTCTCCCAATGTCGACAGTAGTGCCAACAGTAACAGCACCACAAACAAAAATGCATGGCTATGTAATGCCACCGTTAAATGCTCCATGTAAAAACGCTTTGAAAACAAATAAACAATCTTTAACAACAAGGCAAATATCGGCAGCAGAAAAAACATCATTTGCGGCAATACCCCCAACACCTGCTTGATTAACGGGCTGGCATCTTGCTCGAACGCTTTGGTGGCTTTCGTTTCCATTTTGGCGGCAAACTTTTTTAACTGCTGATTCTGTTCCTCTGACAACCATTCAAATCCTTCACCCAAATTAAAATCAACACTGTCCTTATCATCCTTCCAAGACTGGTTACCACCACTGGCTTTTTTGGCTTCATCAGCATCCAATCCAATCGATAAAAGCCCTAGCTCCAATGATCGCTGAGGTGGCACAGCTGCTGGGTCCCCTGCTAGCCTTAGCAGTAAGTTGGCTTTTTTCTTTTCGAGCTTTTGTTGTTTTCTATCATCCCAACGTTTATCAGCGTCCAGTGTCTGCTGTTTTTTTAATTGTTGTCCTGTTAGTTGATTTTCAACCAATGCCAGTTTAAGTGCATCTCTGGATTCTCCCTCATGTTGACGCATCACCTCAAGTGATTTGGTCAGTGCCGCTTTGCTGATTTGATCACCTGGCTCTAATTGATAATCTGGTTTCAATTCACGCAGCGTAATTTCATCCAGCTGTTGCTGCACTGCTTTCATGTTACGGTGTAAATCCCCTTGAATGCCTATTTTATCTTTTAATAAATCGTTCAACTCGTCAATATCATCTCGATTGAGCACATAACCCTGGGCCGCCATTTTTTTCCTCAGCAGGTCAATAGAGTCGGTGACCTTAATAATCGACGAGGTTTTATCGTGTTGCAGTTTGACCAAGTCTTTCACCGAATCATCGGTGAAAAAGCCCAATATCAAAAAGAACACAATACTGACGAAAAAATACAAGCGCAACGGCGGCACATAATGCACCCGTCGACCACGGATATATTCGTTGGTTAAAAATCCTGGTCTGAAAATCAACGGTATCATGGTACGTCCGGCTCTAGAGTCAAAGCCAAACACATCATCGAGAAAGTGCATGACCACCGAACCAAAAAAGCGAATCATCGATTTTTCCGGCTGCCCACACTTGGCACAAAAGGGTCCATCTAATTCAGTGCTACAGTTCGCGCATAAACCCGCGCTGCTGTTAGGCTTAGATTTGGGGGGCTGGACAGGTTTTGGTTTGGTGACGACTGCTGGTTCAGCGATTTGCTGACTTTGTGCTTTTAATTCGGCTTTTAACCCGGCCATGGTTGCAGCTTCAGGCGCTGGCTCAACCACCGATTCAACAACATTTGGCTCTGCTTTGATGTCAGTAGGCGGTTGCGCCGCTTTTTGTGGCAAATTGTGCGGGGGAGTCGCCTCAGTAGACATAACTTAAAACACTCTATATATAAGTTGATAAACATTTTGTTAAGACTATATGATTCCCCCTCGATTGTAAAAAGGTTAGACTGCTCAGATATGATCAAACGAGCATTCAACTATGATGACCAATATTAAAAATCCGCCTTCGGGCATAAAACTGCTGTTAGCGATTGCTGCTTTAATGTGGCTGATTCAGCTCATCAATGTACTCACCAACTACTCTCTTTCAGGATTTGGCATTGTGCCCAGAGAGCCAATGCATTTGTTTGGCATTATTGCCGCGCCATTGTTGCATGGCAGTTTATTTCACATTATCTCCAACACCTTGCCGTTTATCGTGCTGGGTTTTTTAGTCCATCAAGCCAAACAGCTGATGTTCGTCACTTTGTTTGTCTGGTTGGTTGGTGGTTTACTGGTATGGTTATTCGCCCGTGGCAGCATACACGTTGGCGCTTCGGGTGTTGTTATGGGATATTTTGGCTTTTTGGTCAGCCACGCCTTTTTCACCCGTTCGTTACGCAGTATCGTCGTCACGGCCGCCGCCGTATTACTGTATGGCGGTATCGTTATCACGCTGCTCGACTTTA
>JBLGCB010000148.1:0-13432 GCA_047617105.1 Phenylobacterium sp.
GTTATACCGGACATAAGTTTGATACTGACTTGGGCTGGAGTTACATGCAGCAACGTTACATGGACCCGGTATTGGGCAGGTTTATGAGTAATGATCCGGTTGGGTTTACCGGGGATATCACGACCTTTAACCGCTATTCTTACGTTGGTAATAACCCTTATAAATATACTGATCCGGATGGTGGAAGCCGAAAGTCAAAACGCAAGCAAGGCATGGCAACGGCTAACTTGATTGCCAGAGGCGTTGCAAGCGTAACAGAAGAAGGTAGTGCACTTAATAATTATGCTGACGCTGTTGTTGAGGCGACAGATACTGCACTGACTGGTAAACCTCGTGCGGGAAAGAAAGCCAAAAGTGGAAAAAAGGCTGGTGATAGTGGTAAGAATAGTGCTCATGGTGATGACGGGCGGGCCAAAGAAAAAGCACAAAAACAAATTGAGGGGCTTGAGAAACAACAAGGAGCTTCTAAAAAAGAACAAAAGAAAATTGATAAAAAAATTCAAAATATAAAAAAAACAGCTGATAAAAAGAAAAAGGGCGAGGAACATAGTCGAACGGGTAAGAGATAATAATCTTAAACCATCAGTATAAAAATATTATTTTGGAAATAAGAACATGATAATTAAACCAGGGGTTGGTATTGGTACCATTAAATTTGGCATCAAAGAATCAACGCTAATCACCCAACTTGGTGAACCAGATTTTGTTGATGAAGATGAATACGTTGAAGATAGTGGTCGTTGGTACAGAGAACTTTGCTACTATTATCAAAATATCAGCTTTTCTTTTGATAAAGAGGATGGTTATAAATTAGGTGGAATATCGGTTGTTGGTTCAGGACACTTATTATTTAATAAAGCGTTATTCGGACTACCGAAAAAATATGTAAAAAACTTTGTGGCGAAAATGTCAAGTGAAATACCGAAGGAAGAAGATTGGACCTCAGATGCAGAAAACTCACTGGAATACTTAGAGTATGATGGTTTGGGTATGTCATTTTGGTTTGAATCGGGTAACCTTTCCAAAATTGAATATAGTTATTTATTTGAACCTGATGAAGAAACAGTTATTTGGCCAGAATAGTGATAATAAGAGAGCTGATGAGTAATGTTAAGATTGATTTTAATTTAGATATAGATGAAAACAATTACCCACCAATTAAGGTAGAAACTCTAAATGGGATATTATTAGCTGACGGCGTAATAAAAATTGATAATGCTCCATTCTTTGTTGAGGAAATTGCAGTTGGGGATAAAGTTAAACGCCACATTTCCTTAAAGCGGAATAACTATCAGTTTGAACAAGTTTTAGAAGAAGGATATCACAAATCAATATCAATTATTTTATTTTGAATGATTTTTAACTCCGTAATCGAAACTAAATACGGTGTTTAACTACTTGTCTTATTACCATAACTTTAGTTACACTGTTGGCATGAAAACATCGAACACTCCAACACAGAGCCAACAATACGACGCCCGCTTTATCGCCAGCATTCATGAAATAGAGGCTGAGCAATGGCAGGCGTTGTTTGATGAAGACTATCCATTCACCCGCCACGAATTTCTTGCCACGCTGGAAGACAGCGACTGCACCAATGGTAAAACTGGCTGGTTAACCCAGCATTTATTAATTTATTGCGACGATGTTCTGGTGGCGGCGATGCCCTGTTACATCAAAACCCACTCCTATGGCGAATACATCTTCGACTGGTCGTGGGCCGATGCCTATCATAAACATGGTATTGAATATTATCCAAAAATCGTCTGTGCCATTCCATATACCCCAGCCACAGGTGCCCGGTTGGGGCTACATAGTGAATTTGCCGCACAAACCCCGGCGATTATCCTGTGTGTCAATGCCGCACTGGCCCATTTGGCACAAAAGATTGGTGCCAGTAACTGGCAGTGTCTTTTCCCAGAGAAAACCTTCAGCGACCAACTCACCGCCCATAGCTGGTTACAACGGATTGACACCCAGTTTCATTGGTTCAATCGTGACTATCAGCATTTTGACGATTTTCTCTGCCAATTCAACTCTCGTAAACGCAAAAATGTGGTGAAAGAGCGCCGTCAGGTCAGCAATTCAGACGTCACCCTCGCAGTGGTCGAAGGCGCAGATATCACCCCGGCGATTTGGCAACGATTTTATCTGTTTTATCAGCTAACCTATCAAAAACGCTCACGCAATATGGGTTACCTCAACCAAGCCTTTTTTGAGTCATTAAGCCAGGTTTTGCCACAGCAAGTGATGATGGTGGTGGCCAGAAATCAGAATGAGGAAAAAGATGAGAATGGTGAAATCGTTGCTGCGGCTTTGTATTTCAAATCAGCCGATACCTTGTACGGCCGTTATTGGGGTTGTCTTGAAGAGCAACAGTTCCTCCATTTTGAATGCTGCTATTACCAGGGCATAGAATATTGCATCAAACACCAACTCAGCCGTTTTGATGCTGGTGCGCAGGGCGAACATAAAATTCAACGCGGTTTTGAGCCGGTAACCACCTATGCCAATTACCATGTTTTACATCCTCAATTTGGCCCGGCGATTGCCAATTTTTTACAGGAAGAAAAAGCGCATATTGAGCAATATATGGTTGCTGCGCGGGGGAAGTTACCTTTTAAGAAGTAGCTTCATAAATTTTCAGCATATCCTCTTAAAATATCTGCTGTAATCACCAAACCACAGCTTTCCAATGTATCTAAATAATCAGCAATGGTTTTTGGCGGTTTTTTTAATGATGCCCGATGCCGTTTCACCACCTGACAAACCAATGCTGGATTAAGATCAAATTGATGATAAATAAACTCATCAGGGCTAATGGCCTCGATGCCGTATTTGGCTAATTCATTGGCCGGAAAGTCTTTCAGATTAAAGGTCACAATAGCCTGCGCACCTGATTTTATTGCAGCAGCCAGCACATGCCTATCATCTACATCTGGCAAAGTTAAACCAGCCTCCAATGATTCATAATCGCAGACTAGGCAATCACGAACATGCTCATTCATTAGATTACGAGTATGGGTTAACTGCTCAATGGTCAAATCGGGCCTGTTTTTAAGCAAGTTACGAATCCATTCATCATGGATCCGCTCACTCCAACGTGCGGCGAAAATATCTGTTATTGCCAGACGCATCAGTAAATCCCGTAACGGCGCAGGATAAAGCACATTTGCATCAAGCACGGCGGTATAACGCATTGATTTAGTAGCCCATGTCCAGTTCTTGCGCTTGCTCCGTTAGTGCATCAAGCGCCTTCATTCGTTGTTCATCAATATTGGCCTTATATGCTTGGACATCGCTGAACAAGACTCGCCGATGAGTGCCTTTTTTAACAAATGGTATATCTCCTTGCTCTAGCAGCTTCACCAAGTGTGGCCGAGACACATTTAAGATATCCGCCGCTCGTTGTGTGGTTAATTCGGCATGAATCGGCACCAGTGTCACCGAATGGCCTTGCGCCATTTGTACCATCACATTTTTTAATAATTCTAAAGCGGCCGCTGGCAACACGACCTCATCACCTCTTTCACCGTCCTTTTCATCCACTGCGTCAAACAGGAAGTGCACACGTTCATCAAGCTTTGGCACTGCTCGGTGCCGCCCTAAAATTTGCGAAAGTACTGGTGCACAAGTTTTGGCCAAATCAACATCATGGTCTGTCGGACTATAGATGCGGTCCTTTTCATTGGCATATGCTATTGTATTCATCATATCTCCTAGCCCTATGGGCAAATAGAGGGCCAGATTTCAAATTTATCGGCAATATATAATCACCTCTGACCATGTCAGAAATCAATTTGGCTCTACCCCTCGATGATTTAAGCATAAACGAAATAAACGAAAAACTCAACAAACGAAATAAACGAAATGCCTTATTTCACCCTGCGCCCTTGAATTCCCTCTTCACCAGCCCCAAATAGGTTTGAGTGAAAATGATTTCACCATCTGTTCGAACGCCCAGCAGGGCCAAAAAGGTAATATGCGTCTGTTAAAGTATTGGCTAATTATGCTATCAGTCTTGTTTTGTGTGTCGGTAACGGCAGCCACAGACGTGCCTGAATCAGACAAATGGGATCAGAGTCAAATTTATCCGCAATACATAATGACGTCTGACACTATAGATATAAATTTGACTCTGACCCCGGACAATTCCGGCAGTGCGCTAGCCCAACAAGACGACGATCAACAAAGCCATTTTATTGAAGTCGATGCCCCCCGAGTGATACCACCTCGCTCGTTATTATTTTTGGCTGACAGCCAGCATGACACCGAATTTTTGCTTGCCTTCGAGCTTTGTCCACCGGATTTATCCCAAGGACGCTTTATGGTCAGCATCATTGAACCCCGACCCTGGTTTATTCAAACCAACCAAAAATCCAATCCCCGAGTCTCGGGCTGGAAAGACGGCAATACCCTTTATACCTCGCTGAATACTTATCATAGCTAATCTCGTTTAATACCCTCAAAACGTATCATTAAATAACATCCAAATATGTTCAGGAAGGCGCGAGCCCATGACATATGCCTGTAAGAAAGGCTAGTCTATGGCTGCTAGGTAACGCGTGGGCACAAAAAACGTGACCACCCTACGCCATTCCATAGCAAGTTTCGGGTTTTATTACACTTTTTGTAAAAAATAGCGAGATAACACCATGAAAACACACCACAAGCCGGTTAACCGGTATGCCAAATGGCAATATTTGGTGCTGATTGTCACCATTATAATATTGACCATCAGCGCCCTGCCCAATCTCTATGGCGAGCAAGCCGCCATCTACATTCGCCCTGTACAATCAACTGGGCAATCAACCGGGCAACCAACTGAACAGCTCAACCAAGCAACACTTTACGCCGACCTCAAACAACAAGGGTTTGCGGTAAAACACATCAATACCACAGCACAGGACAGCAAAAGTAAAAGCAGCACCAGTGCTAATACCCATAAAACAACCATCTTACTGCAATCCAATCAGCAGCAAGCGCCAGCACAGCAATATTTAAAAACCAAACTGGGGCCAGATTATATCGTCGCCATGGCCATGGAACCCGCATCACCACAGTGGCTTACCGACATCAACATGGCCCCGATTAAATTGGGGTTAGATTTACGCGGCGGGGTGCGGTTTTTGCTTGATGTAGATACACAAGTGGCCATCACTGAACACCTACAGCAGATTCAACATGAGATTTCACAGCAGGCACGAACCGCGCGCATTTATGGCGTAAAAGCACGAGTTTCCGGACAAGATAAAGTGGTCGTGGACTATAGATCATCAGCCGCAGGTCTAGCTGACATCAAGCGAGAAATGACCCGGCGTTATCCTGATTTGGTGCTAAAAAACGACAGCGCTACCCGCTTCTCTTTGCACTTTAGCGAGCAGGCACGGCACCAGTTCGAGCAGAAGATCATCCAGCAGAATCTGCATACTTTGCGGGGCCGAATCGAAGAAATGGGCATCACCGAAGCGGCCACCCAACGCCAAGGCAAAAACCGCATTCGCATTGAGTTACCTGGCGTGCAAGACCCGACAGAAGCCAGACGATTGATTGGCGCGACCGCATCACTGGATTTCTATCAATTAGCCGCCGATGGTAAAAGCGCGAGCAAAAGCTTTAAAACCGAAGATGGCCGTACCCTCAAGTTAGACCCAAATCCGATTTTGTCGGGTAAACACATCAAAGATGCCCGCGCCGGGGTTGGCGAGTTAGGCACGGCTGAGGTTCGACTGGTACTCGACAGCGTTGGTGGCCAAAAAATGACCAAACATTCGCGGCAGAACATGAACCAAGCCATGGTCACGGTATTCTCTGAGTTTTACCAAAACGAACAAGGCAAGTCGGTGAAAAAAAGCAAGGTAATCAACGTTGCCAACATCGTGTCGGTACTTGGCTCACGCTTTAATATCACCAATATGCAAAGCTTGCAGTCTGCCAGCGAGTTGTCATTGTTACTTCGCGCCGGTTCTTTGACTGCTCCCGTCACCATCGTGGCACAAAGCACCATCGGGCCATCGCTGGGCCAAGACAACATTTACAACGGTATGGCCGCATTAATGCTAGGGCTAGGGATTATCTTAGCCTTTATGACCTTGTGGTACCGCCGCTTAGGACTGGTCGCCAACACTGCCCTACTGATTAATCTGGTGTGCCTGATGGGATTGATGTCGTTAATTCCCGGCGCGGTATTAACCTTACCCGGCATTGCCGGATTGGTGCTGACCGTCGGTATGGCGGTCGATACCAATGTGTTGATATTTGAACGGATTAAGGAAGAAAAACGCCGAGGACGCTCGCTGGCCATGGCGGTAGAACACGGCTACAACAATGCCTTCGCGACCATTTTAGATGCCAATATCACCACCATGATCACTGCGGTGATCCTTTACTCTGTCGGTTATGGTCCGGTCAAAGGTTTCGCCATCACCCTCGGACTGGGTTTACTCACCAGCATGTTCACCGGTGTTTTCGCCTCTCGTGCGATGGTCAATTTATGGCTCGGCCTATCGAATAAAAATGGCAAAGACGGCAAAAACAGCAAGTTATTAAAAGGAGTGGTTTCATGAACAATCAAACACTAAGCACTCAATCACTAAGTAAATGGCGTTACGCAGGTTTCAAGGTCGCCATAGTCTTGATGACCGTTGCCCTATTGGTGCTGATCACCAACGGCCTCAACTTGGGCATTGATTTCACTGGCGGTATGATCACCCGTTTTGCCACCAGCGAAACGCTCACGGTGCAACAAATGCACGACTTATTAGACCCCATCATGCAGGGAGCTTTTAATTTGGGCAGCGCCAATAATGGCTCCGAATGGATGATTCAACAGCCCGCCACTCTGGCGACGCAGCACTATAAGGAATGGCTTGATGCTTTGGCGCAAAGTGCTCACTTTGAAGTCAACTTTATGGACTCAAATTTCATCGGCCCGCAGGTAGGTGATGAACTGATCGACCAAGGTGGCCTAGCCATGCTCGCCTCTTTGGTGGCCATTATGTTGTATTTGGCGGCCCGCTTTGAATGGCGTTTGGCGGTGGGTTCCATTATCGCTTTGTTCCACGATGTATTGGTGGTATTGGGCATCTTTGCCTTGTTCGGGCTGGAGTTTAACCTCACCGTATTGGCCGCATTGCTGGCGGTTATCGGTTATTCGCTCAATGATTCAATCATCGTCGCCGACCGGATACGCGAGCTAATGCGAATGAACAAAAACAGCCCACTCGATAACATCGTCAATGCCGCCATCGCCTCAACCATGTCAAGAACCCTGATCACTTCAGGAACCACATTGGCCACGGTCGGATCGGTATGGATGTTGGCGGGTCGGCCTTTAGAGGGCTTTTCGGTGTCGTTATTTGTCGGCATTATGGTCGGCACCTTGTCGTCGATTTGTATTTCAGCCACCGTGCCTGGTTTGATTGGGCTGGATGTGGATTATTACAAACGCAAAATTGCCCAAAGAGCCGAGGAGATGAACAGCTAACAACAAGAGCATATGACCCGGGACAGCACCCCGGGGCAACGCCCCGGGACATTTCATCCTACTCCTCAGTCACCTCAACCACATCCACCTCATTATCATCCGGCACCCGGTCAATCAGCTTATGATAAGCGTCCACCCCGGCCCGAGCAGGTTTTTTATCGAGCATGATAGTCAAATCAAAATCGCCACCAGCAAAGCGATGTTTCTGCAAATAAATCACCTTGCCTGCCTCGTCAAATACCGCGACATCAATCAGGTCGTTCATCTCGATGGTTTCGCTGTCACCCAGTTCAGTCAGCCTGTTTTTGTTAACTTGACCTTTCATCGTCAGTTGATATTGACCATTGTCCACAGGGTTGTTGATTACAGTGCTAGTCGCAGAGGTGGTACGCATATCCATCAGGGTAATATTGTCAAACAGGTCGGTGATCAAATACTGATACTCCTGCGGCGTATGACGTCTAATGCGATTAATCAAACCAACACTGGTTGGATAGGCATGGCCCACATCGGCATATTTAAACTCATTTAAATACTCACGTAAGATTTTATGCAGCAACTCAGCGCCCAAGTAATCGCGCAGGGTATACATCACAATGCCGCCTTTATCATACAAAATATAATCCTGATTATCGGCGTCAATCAATGGCACTTCTCTATCACGCTCCGCGCCGCGACCACTTAAGTAACGGTCGAGTCCATAACGCAAGAACAGACGCATTTCATCGATGCCCAAATCATGCTCCATCACCACCAACGCGCTGTATTGCGCTAATGTTTCAGACAGCATATTGGCGCCCTTAGTCGCTGATACCGAGGTTTGATGGGGCCACCACTGATGGGCCATTTCATGGGCAGTAACAAAAAACGGATAATCTACTTCATCATCACTGTCAGAAAGACGGGCGATAAAGCCAATCGCTTCTGAATAGGGAATAGTGCCCGGAAACGACTGAGCAAAGCGACTAAAACGCGGGAACTCAATAATACGCACATAACCAAACGGATATTCGCCAAATTCTTTACTAAACACTTCCAGCGATTGCTGCACCCCACGGATCAGTGTGTCGATATTGTAATCATGACGCGGATGATAAAAAATCTGGATCGCGACATCATTCCATTTCGCCTCTTTCACCGCATACTGCGCTGACACCACCGACGGGTAAAAGATCGTTGCTTGGGTTGATTGATATTCAAAATACGCCCTGTCGCCTTCGGTCCACTGCTTGACCAATTCGCCAGGAGAGATTGCAGTCTGACCAATATCTGTCGATAAGACATAGTTGCTATGAGCCCAGCGAGTATCACCGCCAAACGCACTTTGCATTACCGCGGCATCGTAATCTGGGCTATTGGCATCCGGTAATTCCGGCACTGGGCCAAGATTATAACGCGCTCTGATGGTATCCGTTTGCAATATACGTGACATATTAAAGCCAATGGTCGGAAAATATTCGATATCTAAAAAGGTGCCGTTTTGAAAAATCCGCGCCGCCTTACGCTGGGCTGATACACCTGTCGGCGCAAAAGCAAAACTGAAATCCAGTTTGACTTGCTCCCCCGGCAGTAATGGCTGGTCAAAGGTCAATACTTTCACCCCACTGATGGCATCATCCACGCTCTCTTGATATTGACGGTCCAGGGTCAGGTTCTGCAACTCAATGTCCACAGCAGGCAAGTTAATAAAGACTTGTGTCAGTGGCTGTTGCTGAGTATTGCTTAAGGTATAGGTGCCAGCGAGCTTAAGTGAACGTTCATTCGCATAAATATCCACGGCAAAATCGGCGTTAATAATCGCTGGTTGCGGCATTTTTTCGAAAGTCTGGCGATACTCTACTTCATAATTCAGCGCATTTTGCATAGTGTCGTCACTGGAAGGCACCGGATTTACCACCAAGGTGTTATAAGCCAAATACACCAACAAACTAACAAAAATTAAACCACTGGCAATAAAGCTGTTTTTGCCGTTAAGCGTTAAACTGTTGCGGGCATTTTTAAGTCGATTGGCCAACACCGTTTCTTCACCGCGAGACCACATCAGCACAGTCAATTGCAGTAAAATCAACGCAAAGGCCAACCAGTAAGTTTTGAACCATAAATGCGGGGCCAGATAAGTACCGTAACCATTCATATCTGAATACATAACGCTAGGTGCCTCGGCATATCGTATTAACAGGCTATCGATGCCCATCAATGGCAAAACGGTGACCAGCACGTAAATCAAAACCATCAAGCCGTGGGCCGCGTATTTATGGCCCACCACGGTTTGAATAAACAACGCCAAGGTTGCCAGCAAAAACGCTTTGCTTAGGATAATGACAAACAGTTCAATAAAATAGACATGCAGGTCAAATTCATAATAACCATTGCTGGCCTGAATCAATACACCCGCTATCGCCACCATCAGCAACATCAGACTGACCACACTCATCAGCGCGATAAGCTTAGAAATATATGCAAAAGCAGCGGGCACAGGCATCATATCAACCACCTGTTTGATACCCACATCTTTCTCGCGCCATACCAATTCACCAGCATAAAATACCAACACAATCAGAATAAAGTACTCGAAACCGCCACCGAGGATATCGGTGATCATATAACTGGTAGGATAGGTAATGGTGCCAAAGGTATTGCCGATACTGCTACTGGCAAAGACAATAAAACCCAATGCCGCCATCATCAGCACCAAAAAATAGCGATTTTTAAGGGTTTGCAATAACTCAAACTTGACCAAAGCAAACAATGCTTGGCGTTGACTCCAACCATCGAATAACTGCCGACCATAACTGGCTTTGGCTTCAATCTGTGGCTTAGGTTGAGAGTGTGAATCATCGTTCACTTTTATTGCCTTGCTTGCTTTTGCTTTTTTTCCGGGCAGACTTTCAACAAAGTCAAAACGCCGATAACACCAAAACAACATCAAACCACCGATACCCCACCACATCAATCGATTGAGCAGTACCGCTTTAGTAAATGTTAACAGTTGGGTATTGCGCTCTGTGACGCTCCAGTAACGTGCAGCGTCTTCAGCGGCCTGCAAACCAAACGGGTCAATCAAAGAGGATGCATCGCGGCCACCAGCGTCGTTAATCGCCACCGAGGATATCACCCAAAATAAAACCAATAACAAACTGCCGATATACACTGGCATCATTTTTCTGAACAAGGCCGCAAGGGTGAAAAATATGGCACCTGCCCACAAGATATTGCCGACAATAAAAATAAAATACGGTGCCATGTAAAAACTCAACTGGCTTTGGCCTAATGCCGATTCGGGGATCATGCCAAGCAATGTCGCCAAATAAGCCGACAAGGGTAAGGCTAGAAAAATCAACATCAGCACCACCAAAGTGCCAAGGAAACGCCCGGTTAATAACTGACCTTTAGTGACAGGCCGAACAAAAACCAACGAGTGCATTTTATGGTGAAAGTCTTGATACATCGCTTGGCCCATCAAAGCGCCGACTGTGATCAAACCAATCACCCCAACCATCGAGGTGGTGGCGGTAATGGTATAAGCGCCGTTGAGCAAAATATTGGTGTTGCCAATGCTCATGCGCACCGACTCAAAAGCCCCGCCCGCGAGCAGGGTCATGAGCAAGGTTAACAGGCCATAACAGACAAAATAAATATAGGTTGAGGGGCTTTTTAAATGCCGCTCGATTTCAAACTTAGCAATATCGATAATCATGATTTGGCTCCTTATTGTTGATTCAACCCTTTGATGGCGGCAAAATAAACATCTTCGAGGTTGGGCTCTATCGCTTCAAAACTGTTGTCTGGCGCGCTGTCTGCAAAACAATGAATAGCGGTGCTGCCCAATACTAGGCGATGAGAAATCAGTTCAAACTCTTGTTGATACGCCGCTAACTGACGGTTATCGATGATTTTTTTCCACACCTTGCCTTTAAGCTGGTCAATCAACTTAAGCGGATGCCCCGCTAGGCGTTTTTCACCCTTGCAGATAATCGCCATATCAGAGCACAAATCGCTAACATCGGTGACAATATGGGTCGATAAAATCACCACGATATTGCGGCCGATTTCGCTTAACAAATTGTGAAAACGCACCTGCTCTTCCGGGTCCAGACCTGCGGTAGGCTCATCAACAATCACCAGCTTGGGTTCGCCAATCAATGCTTGCGCAATACCAAAACGCCGTTTCATACCGCCAGAATAGCCAGACACCGCTTTGTTGCGCATATCTTCAAGGTTGACCAGATACAATAATTCATCCACCACCTGCTTGCGTTCAGCCTTATTTGAAATGCCTTTTAACACCGCAAAATGGTTCAGCAAGTCAGCCGCGCTAATATTGGGATAAACATCAAAGTCTTGTGGCAAATAACCAATCAGTTTTCTGACTTCGTGTTTGTCTTGTAGCACATCAATATCGCCAAAACGAATGCTGCCGCTGTCGGCACTTTGCAAAGTAGAGATGGTACGCATTAACGACGACTTGCCCGCGCCATTGGGGCCTAATAAACCAAACATGCCCGGTTTAATGTCGAGTGATAAATCGTTCAACGCTTTAATACCGTTGGCGTAGGTTTTGCTGAGGTTTTGAATATTAAGTTCCATGCTTTTCTTCCCGTGCGCTGCATATGAATAGGATCGGTTAATTACCGCGATGTCCATCACTATAAAACAGCATCACCAGCCAAAGTGACCTAATCGGTTAACCCTACAATTCATCGGTTAAACTGCTTTTGTCGAATATCTGCCATAAACCGCGGTTCAACGGGCAAACAAGCCCATTAACCGATGAAAAGTGCACTTTGACCGAGAAAATCCAGCCAAAATCAACCAAATGACTTACACTCTGATGACTAAATTATCACTGATATCTCCTAGACACATGAATTTACCCGGCCCGCTCAAAGCGCTACGATCAACCCTAAGATCACCCGAAGTGCTCAGCCATATACTGTTTTGGCTGATCATGTTTGCCTTGCCTCACAATGTCAGAATATCAACCGATATCGGCCCATTTGACAGCACCAACCCTCAATACAGTTTGATTGGTATTGGCCTGAATATGCTGGTGTTTTATGTCAATTATTTGGTGCTGATACCCCGTTATATGAATGGTCGAATGGGGGTTTATCTGCTCAGTGTCATGGTGATGTTGTTTAGCATTACCGCACTTGAAATCGCGATAGATAAATTCACCCTAGGCGACATACCGGGGCTGAGCACGCAAGAGGTCATCAAAGCATTACTCCTGATTAACCTCGCCATGCATATCATCTATTGGTTATTTTCAGTGATCATGCGGCTGGGGCGAGACTGGTTTATCAACCAGCACATTCAAAAAACCATCAAAGCCGAGCACACCCAAACTGAATTGGCGTTATTAAAAAGTCAGGTTCATCCGCATTTTTTATTTAACACCTTAAATACCTTGTATAGCTCGTCGTACAACTATGGCGACCAAGAAACCGCCGAGGGCATCGGCAAGTTATCGCATTTATTACGTTATATGCTCTACGAAACCAAAGACGAACAGGTCGCCCTCGACAACGAAACCGAGTACCTGCAAAACTATATCGATTTACAAACAATGCGTTTTACCGACGACGTGACCATTAGTTTTAGCATTGAAGGCGAAACCGACGATATCACCGTGGCCCCGATGTTGTTTATCACCTTGGTCGAAAACGCCTTTAAACACGGCATCAGCCCGGCGCGACATGCCACCATTGATATTGTTTTAAGCATCGAAGCCGGTAAAATGACCTTAACCGTCGAAAACGACATTCACCCACAACGGGCGAAGTCCATTCTTGAAAGTAAGAGTGAAAGTAAAAGTGAGGGCGATGCAGGCGGACTGGGGTTAGATAATTTAAAAAGGCGGCTCGCCCTGCTCTATCCACAACGCCATGAGTTGGTTATCATTGAAGACAATAAGCGTTTTAAAACCCGGCTGGAACTGACATG
>JBLGCB010000149.1:0-13249 GCA_047617105.1 Phenylobacterium sp.
GGCTGCTTTGGGCGTGGGCTGTTGGGATAAAGGTCACTGCGCTAATGGCAGCGATTAAGGTTAATGTATGTTTCATGAAAAATGACTCCTTTGCTCATAAAAAAAGCCCGCTATTAAAAATAGCGGGCTTCGATCACTTTAGCTTAGTACTAAGTGATTAGAACTTAGCTGATAAGCCCAAAGATAAATGACGACCTTGAGTAGCATATGTACGTGGGTCAGTATTATCGTTGAAGCCACTTGCTAGGTACGGAGGATCTTCATCAAAGATGTTATCAACACCAAATGAAACGCTATACTTGTCTAAGAAGTAAGTGAATCGAATGTCTTGAATAACCATTGAACCAACATCGCGGTATACACCGAAAGAGGTAGTGTCTTCCTGTTCAGTTCTGAATGAAGCATTAACTGGATCCCAAACACCAGCAGCATCAATCCCGCCAGTACCCACTTTCTCTTCTACATCACCGATGTAACGAAGAGTATAACTTGCAGACCAATCGTCGTTAAACAAACCGATGTTTAAGTTGGTTTTGTATTTAGGGAAGTTACCATCACCAGATGAGTTATCCCAGTATGAACCAGCATGTGGAACGATGCTGCCATCGGCCATGTGCTTATCATAGGTTGCATAGTAAGTCATATCAACGTTGATTTTCAACAGACCAAGACCAGTTTCCATGTTATAACGTGCGTTGAAGTCATAACCTGAAGAATCTACACCACCAACGTTAGTATTACGGTCATCGATGTCGCTTGAGTTACCATATAATGGGCTAGTAGGTCCGTGACGAACGATCTTGTCACAGTACAAACCAGTTTCACGACATTTATCAAGAATAAGCTGCTCACCAATGGTAGAGATAGCATTCGTTAATTCGATATCCCAGTAATCGACTGTGAACTCAAGGTTTTCAACAAAGCTTGGGTTGTATACTACACCGATAGTGAAAGTATCCGCTTCTTCAGCTTCTAGGTTAGTGTTACCACCACGAGTTGAAGATAACTGGGCACCAATTGGCTCAAAACCAGCTGCTGGTACGCCATCGGCGATACAAGTAGGAGTAGGGTTAGTAGCACATCTATCTTCAACTGTTGGGCTGTTGGCTGATTGACCAGCAAACAAATCAGAAGTAGAAGGTGCACGGAAAGCCGTTGAAACAGTACCACGAATCAACAAGTCTTCAGTAGGTTTCCATTTCAAACCAAATTTGTAGTTAGTGTCATCACCGAAAGTATCGTAGTCAGAGTAACGAACTGCGATATCGATATCCAAAGCTTCTGCACCAACAACGCCAGCAAGAAGAGGGATAGTCGTTTCAGCAAAAAGTTCGTCTACTTCATATCCACCAGAGGTAGATAAACGGCTGCTACCAGAGGTAATACCAAGGGCAATCAAAGCATCCGGAGAATCAGAACCAGTTTCTTTACGATGCTCGATACCAACAGCCAAACCTACAGTACCAGCTGGTAAATCGAACAAGTCACCAAAGACTGAACCAGAGATGATTTGCTGTTCGTTTTCACCAGTATCATGTGCTTCGAAGCTGATGTAATCTAACATTTCTTGAGTGATTTGAGTGTCAGTACCTGGAACACCAAAGATGTTTAAAGGCACACAACCTGCGACAACAGCATCAGGTGTACCACAAAGGATGCTACCATCAGTATCAGCGAATGAAGCACCAGTAGCAAGCTCTACTTTTTCAAAGTTTACGCCACCAGCACGGTTGATAGTAGATTGGTTTTTGCCGAAGATATAAGAAACTTCATAGCCCCAATCAGTACCAAACAAATCACCTTCCATGCCGAATACAGCACGAGTGTTATGCAAAGTGTAAGTGTTATCACGACCACCAGTCTCAACAACACGACGACGCCAATCAGAAATCTGAACTGCGCTACCACCTACTTGTGGTCCCTGAGTCATGTTGTAGTAGTTGTCAGCAGTATAAGGTGCGTCCCAACCAAAGAATGCCAAAGGTGCCAATGGAATCGGCGCCAATTTGGTTTTTGCAGTACGGTTAGTGTATGAAATTTCAGTGAAGAAATTCATTGAATCGTTTAACTCGTAGTTACCGCTAACGAATACACCGTAACGCTCATTTGGCGTTAAGTGGTAGTTGGCAGGAGCATAGTTATATTGGTCAACAGAACCGTCTCTACAAACCCAACCAGCAGAACGATGATCAGATGGATCTGATTGACCCGGGCCGCTACCAGCACCGTGAGTTGCAGAACCACAACCGTCACCTAGAGAGTCTTCGAACAAGTTAGTCCATGGTGGAGCAGAAGAACCACCTTTAGACTTCTCGCCCATAATGTCCATGTCTACTTCAAATGCAGACCAGTCTCTGTCACCAGCCCACTGAGCTTTTTGCTGTGAGTAGAAAGCACTGGCAAGTACTGCGCCTTTATCTGTTGAAGTACCAACAACAAAATCAAGAGTCTTAGTTGAACCGTCACCACTGTGAGTAGATTGGTCATAGCTGATGTTGAATTCTGCACCATCGAAGTCTTGACGAGTGATGATGTTCACAACACCACCAATAGCGTCAGAACCGTAGATAGCTGATGCGCCATCTTTAAGGATTTCAACACGTTGGATGATTGCTGTAGGAATGTTACCAACATCAACTGAGTTATCAGCACCAGTACCTGAAGCAACGATACGACGACCGTTTAACAGAACCAATGTATACTGTGAACCCAAACCACGAAGTGAGATGCGAACTTCACCAGCACCACCGTTGTTGATTGATGTATTTGTTGCTGCACCGGCTACCGCTGGGATTTCCTGAAGAAGGTCACCTACGTTGTCGATACCTGAGATTTTGATGTCTTGTGCAGTCAGGACCTGTACCGGGTTGGCACCTTCCATTTCTGTACGTTTGATACGTGAGCCAGTTACCTGTACACGTTCTACTTTTGCTTCGTCACCCTCAGCTGCAAAAGCAGCAGGTGCTGCGATGGCCGCTGAAGCCGTTGCGCCAAGCACGAGTGCAAGACGAACCGCGCTTGCGGTTTTGCTATTGTTAAACATTTTTCTATCCCCAGATCACTTTGCGTGATTCTATATAGTTTCAGTTTTACTGTTTTATATTAATAAAGTAATTACGAGTCTTTTTTACGACTTCTAATTTTGGACGAAAGCATAATACATTCCCCTGCCGTTGCACAGAGGTTATTCCATTGAATTGCAATTTTATTTCCTTATCTAACCCAATTTTCGCTCCGTCTAGCATCGGATGGCGTCATTCAACGTGTTGGGAAACCCACCTATCCGGACGTCAATTATGACACCAAAATTTGACGATTTCTAATTTTTATTGTTTAAAATGGCAAAAAAAGCCAAATTTTGCGGTAATTCGGTCGTTTTTTGCGCGAATCAATCATTGCAGATCCAGACAAAAGCCCCGTTATTGTTGCAGTTACAACCAGTTATTTTGATCGTCAAATTAAATGATCATTTATTTCAATGATTGCTTAATTTTACGGTAGCTATGGCCTGATCTGTTGCGAATTTCCGTTTATTTTTGTTTTTGTTGCTTAAACAGAGGCTAACATATTGGTTACAGCTGATGAAGGTGATGATCCATGTGCTAATAATTATCAGACCTGTAATGTTATTGTAACGTTAATGCAACTTAATTTCTCTGTTGCGCCGAATTTAGCCATAGCTGAGTTTTCTTGTTCATCAGGATATAAAAGCGGCTGGTGAGCATGATTGCCGCGATAAACAGCCCGAATACCATGGCTATCCAGTAACCTTTAACACCATAGTCGAGCGTTTCGGCCAGCCAATAACCTAATGGAAAGGCGATAACCCAATAGGCAAAGATGCAGATCAGTAGCGGAATTTTGGTGTCTTTCATGCCTCGTAATGCCGCTATGGCGGCCACCTGAGTGCCGTCTGCGAGCTGATAGAGTGCCGAAAAGAACAGCAATTGGCTAGCCACTACGATGACGGTTGGGTCTGTGCTATAGAGTTTTGCCAATAGGGTGGGGAAGCTAACTAAAAATATGGCATTGGCGAGCATGATGATTAATGCCATCATAATGCCAAGATAACCAGAGCTTTTCGCTTCAAGGGGGTTTTCGCGACCCATATGATAACCAACTCTGGCAGAAATGGCGATCGATAGCCCCAGTGGCATCATATAAGAGAAGGCAGAAATACTCATGGCGATTTGATGGCCACTGATTTGATGGATCCCATAAGAACCAATCATCAGACCGACGCCGGCAAATAATCCCACTTCTAGACCAATGGATAATCCGATGGGCACGCCTAGGGTGATGGTTTCTTTGATCACGGTGAAATCGGGTTTGTACCATTGACCGAATATATTGAGGTGATGATAGCGCCGGGTTTTGGCGGTATATAGTGCTAATGCGATAAACATATATAAGTAGGTAAGCCCAGTTGCCCAGCCCAGACCAACTGCCCCCATGGCCTCAATACCCAGGCCGCCATACATAAACCAATAGTTTAAAACCACATTTAACGGCAATGCAGAGACTGCGACCACCATGATGGCTTTGGTAGAAAATAGTCCTTCATTGGCAAAGCGCAGTGCTAAGAAGAGGTGTAACCCGGGCATTCCCCACGAAAGTGCTTCTAAATACCCTTGCGTGATCGGAATAACAGTGCTGTCGAGGCCAATAAGGTGTAACACCGGTTCTAAACTACGTAGAATGAAGAAACTGGGGATGACCAGTAATAATGCTAAAAACATCCCGTTTTGGAATATGGCCGGTATTTTTTGCCATTGTTGTTGGCCATTGAGTTGCGCAACCATTGGATTTAGCGCCAGCAGAATGCCAATAATAAACACTATCACGGGGTTAAATAAATTGGTGCCGACAGCGATGGCGGCCAATGACGTGGCACTATGGTGCCCGGCCATGATGGCGTCAATGACGCCCATACCTGCCTGAGCCATCTGAGAAATAATCGCCGGAATGGCCAGTGATACGATGGCACGAGTTTCTGTTTGGTGGCGGGCAAAACGGTGGGTTTTGTTTTGATTCTTATGCAAGGCTGTTCTCAATGGTTTGTAGGCGGAGGATTTATCCCCGCAGAGCTGCTTAGGAGCCATAATCAAATAACATCCGAATCTAAGCTGGAAGGCGTGAACTGTGGTATATACCAGTGAGAAAGGTCTACCTATGTCTGCAAGGTCACGCGTGGGCACAAAAAGCGTGACCACCCTAAGCCATTCCATAGCAAGTTTCGGGTTTTATTTAATTATCATTCCTTAGGTTAGCTGGTGTAAATAACTTGCGATCTGGTCAAGGGTTTGTTCTGAAAAAACAGCGATACCGTTTTCTCTTAGCAATTGGCAAGTGACCCCAACGCCAGTGATTTTTACCCCGCTAAAAGTACCATCATAAATTTGGTCACTACCGCAAGAGGGGCTGAATTGTTTGAGGACTGCAATCTTAATCTGATGCAAGCGGCATAAGTGTAACGCGATTGCAGCACCTTTATCAAAAGCATCGCTGACATTTTGGCCGTCGATGGTGATCACTTGGCGTTTTTGTAGATTGGGCGTATCGCCACTTAGCCGTTGTATTTCAGCCGCCGGACGTGGTATTGGTAAACCACCAGAGACTTCTGGACAAACGCTAATCAAGCGGCCTTCATTGCGCCATTGTTCTATTAAGAGGTGATTAACCGGTTTACTACGCCCATCATATCTGACTGGGTCGCCTAACAGGCAGCTGCTGATAAGAATTTTTTGCAAAGGATCCATCATTAAATAATATCCCAATGTAGGGTGCGTCATCCGCACCCTACCTATAACAAATTTAACCGTAACTGTTCAGCGTGCTTAGATTTCGCTTCAGAACAAGGCATTGTCGCACGGAAAATAGGCGCATATAGGTCATATGTAACTGTTTGAGTACGACAATAACGCCGTTATGGGGCGAAAGATGAGTGCGCTGAATAGTTACATTTAATCTTTGCTGAGCAAAAACTGAACCAATGCATTGTAATCTTCTAATGAGCGTAATTCTTTACTCAGAATTTTGTACTTGTCGTTAACAACAAACATTGGCACACCTGTTAAAGCGCGTTTGGCAGACAGGGTATCTTGGGCTTTTTTCATTTGGTTGGCGGCACCTTTTACACCAAAGCTTTTCATCGCGCTGTCAAACTGTTTACCATCAATACCGTTGGCAACAAAGAGTTTACGGATATCCGCTTCGCCAGTGAAGGTTTGTTTTTGAGTATGGATATGCTCAAAAATGGCTTTAACCATTTTATGACCAACTTTAAGTTTTTGCGCTGTGACCATCGCGCGGGTCAGGGCGTGTTGGGTTTCAGGAGAAGCAGCACGTAAGAAATCAACATGGCTTTTCTTAAAGGTGACGTTTTCTGGTAGGTTGTGTTCGATGCCTTCGGCAATAAATTCGAACTTAAAACAATGGGGGCAATAAAAAGAGAAAAACTCAGTGATATTGGGTTTGCTGCTGGCGGTTTGACCGATGACTTCGTAATGTTTGCCTTCTTCAAACAACAGTACATTGGCTTGTGCACTAAAGAACAAAGCGCTGAGCATTAGGACGGCAAAGGATTGGGCGATTTTTTTCATGATAGTTTTCCGGTTAATAATTGTGACGGTTGCGCGGTAGAGTACCACAAGGTTAAAAAGATTTGCTATTGTCGTCGAGCATTTTAGCAAGGTTAAATGGTTTAAAAATGTAACTGGGTTTTATAATTACCTTTAACCCTGCTTTGGTGTGAGCATTACAGGGTTAAGATAGGCTCAGGATAGCCTTAGCAGCATGAATGCTGGCTGAATGTTAAGGTTAAGGCTTTAAACTTAACGCTGGTTCATTTAGCACGGCGAGTTGTTCTTTTAATGCCAGAATTTGTTGCTCCCAGTATTTGTCTTCGCCGAACCAAGAAAAGTTGCGCGGAAAAGCCGGGTCTTCCCAACGCTTGGCCAACCATGCCATATAGTTGATCATACGCATGGCACGCAAAGGTTCGATTAACTTGAACTGGTTCTGGTCAAATTCGCGAAATTCTTCATATCCGCTAATTAAGGTATCAAGCTGTATCAATTGGTTGTTGCGATCGCCTGAAATCATCATCCATAAGTCCTGAATCGCCGGTCCCATTCTACTATCATCGAGATCGACAAAATGCGGTGCACCATCGCGCCACAAGATGTTACCCGGGTGGCAATCGCCGTGTAGGCGAATTTCGTCGGTATTGAAAAATTGCTGTTGTGCTTTGTCAATTACAAAATCAAGGATAGGATTAAAGGCACTGGTCAAAGAGTCTGGTACAAAGCCGCTTTGTTTAATCGTTGCACCTGCCTGATGAAGGTATTCATCGGTGGTGATGGTGGGCCGATGGACAAAGGGTTTGGCCTGGCCGATGAGGTGAATGCGGGCAATAAAACGGCCCATCCATTCGAGGTGGTCAAGGTTGTCGACCTCAAATATGCGCCCGCCCACAGAGGGAAACAGCGCAAACCAGTACTCTTGATGCTCAAACAGGGATTGACCGTTGATCACCATCGGGGCCACCAGTGGTACTTCGGCGTGATCTAATTCGAGGGCATACTCATGCTCTTCAAGAATTTGTGCTTTGGTCCAACGTTGCGGGCGATAAAATTTGACCACATAACGAAGTTTGTCTTCGGCAATAAATTGATAAACGCGGTTTTCGTAGCTGTTTAGCGGTAATAAGCCGGATTCAACATAAATACCAAGACTTTCGATGGCATCAAGGATTAGATCTGGACTCAAATCGGTAAAGGAAAAGCGGCTCATGATGACAGTGACTTATATAAGTGATAAAAGTAAGTGGGCAGTTTAGAGGGTGGCAGCTTGTTGGGTCAAGTCATTCTTTAGCGCACCCATCTTTCACATCATAACGGCGTTATTTTCGTGCTCAAACAGTTACTAGGAATATAAGGTTTCTCTTCTTTGTATTGATTGACTACAATGTTTAGTTAAAGCAGCTATAAGTTCGGATAAAGATGAAAAAACTTCTTCTTCTCATATTGGCATTTGCCATTTTATCGGCAGTGGATCACCCGGTGATCAATCAATTTTATGATGATACTATCGGTCAAATCAAAATGTTGGCGCGCGACTCAGCCAAAACGGGCACTGATGCTGGGGCGGGTTATGTTTATCGTGATATGAAAAGCAAACTGGCGGGATATTCAGAGGCTGAAAATAAGGCGATTGTTAAGATAACCAAAAGCAATGCTTCGGTATTAAAATTTCAAAAAGACTATTGCATCAGCAAAGACTTTAATCCGGTTTTGTTTGGCGCGCATATGCAGGAATTTTGTTTGGTGATTGCCAAACATGAATCGACTTTACAGCTTGTTGAGAAATAATTATTTATTAATAACAAAAAAGCCCGACATGATGAATGTCGGGCTTTTCTAACTGAACTTGCTTAGCAAGTAACAAGTAACTAAGTTTGCTTAGTTTTGGTTGCCACCGCCAGTGTGACAATAGCCGTGCTGCATAGTTCTTTTATAGGCTGTTGTGTAGCCTGAAGAAATAGTTCCACCACAGATTTGCTCAACATCACCAACAATAGTGGTTTTAGAAGCATCTGAATAATAGATAGTAACATACAGTGGGTAACCAGCCATGGCATAAGTAGAAGCGGCAAGTGTGGCGATTACAGCGATAGCAGATAATAATTTTTTCATGAATATTCCTTAAAAAAAAGTTAATAACGTCATAGCAAATGCTATAACTCTTCCTATTGACAAACATTTTCATGTTCACAACAATGGCTAGCATGGTATACAGCTCGTTCTCCCTTGTCTAGTGTTTTTTTGATTTTTTATCAAATTAATGCTGCAATCTTGTGTATTTATAGTTTACTTCATGAGCATTCTAACAATACTGCCAGGAAAATTTGTCATTACCTCTTTACATTCGTTTACTAAAACAGCAAAATCCCTCTGTATAAGCGTGGCTTGTACGATAAATTGATTGATCGATGCAAGCGACTTAGCTTATCCCCGCTTTATTTGGCGCTAGCCAGTTGTCTGCTTCGGTCTCCTTCTTAATTATTTTCAGGTAACTGTTAGGCTGCTTAGTTTTCGCTTCAGTACAAGGCATTTTCATACGGTAAATAGGCGTATATGACCATATGTAACTATTTGAGTACGAAAGTAACGCCGTTATGGTGCGAAAGATGAGTGCGCTGAACAGTTGCCCAATAGGTTGATTATGCGCATAGAAACTGATCTTAAACTGGGTTTCAAAGACGTCTTAATCAGACCCAAGCGTTCGACTCTCAAGAGCCGATCCCAAGTTTGTCTGGATAGGACATTTAAACTCAAACATTCCTCAATAGAATGGACCGGAGTGCCTGTTATTTCCGCTAATATGGATACTGTTGGCACTTTCGAAATGGCCACCGCATTAGCAGAACACAAATTGCTTACGGCGATTCATAAACATTACACTGTTGACCAGTGGCAGCACTTTTTGCAGCAAAGCCTAACCAACGGGCTCCCCACCGACCCAGAGCAAAATGATATCACTAACCATATCATGGTCAGCTCAGGCACCTCTGATGACGATTTTGCCAAACTCAAACAAATTATTGCATTGGAAGAACGGCTCAAATTCATCTGTATTGATGTCGCCAATGGTTATTCAGAACATTTTATCAGTTATTTACAGCGTGTTCGCGAGCAATTCCCCGACAAATCCATTGTTGCAGGCAACGTGGTGACGGGGGAAATGGTCGAAGAATTGATTTTATCTGGTGCGGATATTGTTAAAGTCGGTATTGGCCCTGGTTCTGTTTGTACCACACGGGTTAAAACCGGTGTGGGTTATCCGCAGCTTTCTGCGGTGATGGAATGTGCCGATGCTGCCCATGGTCTGGGTGGTCATATCATTTCTGATGGTGGTTGCAGTACACCTGGTGACGTGGCTAAAGCTTTTGGTGGTGGCGCGGATTTTGTCATGATTGGTGGCATGTTTGCAGGGCATGATGAAAGTGCAGGGCAGCTGATTGAAAGAGACGGCAAACAGTTTAAAACCTTTTATGGCATGAGTTCACAAACGGCGATGGATAAACATGCCGGTGGTGTTGCTGAATATCGTGCTTCTGAGGGCAAAACGGTTGAAATACCCTACCGTGGGTCTGTCACGGATACTATCAAAGATGTGCTTGGTGGTGTGCGCTCGACCTGTACTTATGTCGGTGCTAGCCAGCTTAAAGAACTGACCAAACGAACCACGTTTATTCGTGTCGCCGAACAAGAGAATCGGGTCTTTAACGGATAAATTAGCGGCTAATATTGGCCGATAAAGCGTGTTTTTGTTGCCAACTAGACGGTTGGCAACAAAAACAGTAACAGTTACCAAGAACACTTAAAGAAGGATAAAAAGCGTTTAAATTTGTAATTTACGAACTATTGCTGTAGTCTGCCTGCAAGTTGTACGGACGGAGTCCGAATTACCTTCGTTTTAAAGTAAATCGTAACTATGGAATTGAAAACATGAAATTGAAAATCTTCTCAGCAGTCGCCATGGCCGCCGCCGCCCTTATTTCCGCTTATAGCTTTGCATCCACAAAAATCTATGCGACCGTTTATTATTCAGATGCGACTTACAGCACCTGGGTTGGTGAAAAAGAACAAACTTGCCATAATGGCACTATTTCCTACGGCACCAGCAGTGCATACTCAAAACGTTACTATTTAGGCACTTGTGGTAGCGAAATCTAAGCACGCTGAACAGTGACTCTATTTGTTGGTATTAGCTGCTAGTATTGTTGCTATTGTTAGTTCGGGAGCATTGCACTTGTTATGCTCCGACCCCCCCATCTTGTCTAAAAACAAACCCTGTAACAAAAACCATCTAACACCCCGCTCGGTCAATGAGATTAATCGTTTATACTACGCCTCAAATTAAGTGAGGAATTTATGACCCAATCCCCAACCCCATCATCGACAGAACCAAAACAAAATCATTTTTCTTTAAGTTTGTTTTTGCCGCTACTGGCATCGATTGTCGCTATCACGCCGCTGGCGATTGATACCTATCTACCCGCAATGACCATGATCGCTGCTGATTTGGGCACAGAAATGAGCTTGATGCAATTAACCCTGAGTCTATTTTTGGCGGGTTATGCGGCAGGTTTGCTATTTTTTGGTCCCATGGCAGATATCTTCGGTCGGCGACCTTTAGTGTTATTTGGTTTGAGCGGTTTTATGTTGACCAGCGTATTGCTGGCTTTTACTGAATCGGTGGGTTGGTTTTTGGCCTTACGTCTATTACAGGCTTTTACTGGCAGTGCCGCGACGGTCACCGTGTCGGGCTATGTCAAACTAATTTACGGTAAAAATTTATCCAAGGGCATGTCGTATGTCAGTATGATCATGATGCTCGCGCCAATGATTGCGCCGACCATCGGCGTGCTGTTACTTGAACTGCATGGCTGGCCGCTGATTTTTCTAACCTTGGCGGCTTATGCGTTGCTGATTTTAGTGCTTAGCATTTTGGCGCTGCCTAAAGTTGAACGCCATCCGCTAAATGATTCACTGTTTAATACTTTTTTTAAATCTTATTCCATTGTGCTGAGTAACCTCGCAGTACGGCGTTATATCATTCTGATTTGCTTCTCTACCCTGACATTTTTTGGCTATTTGACCGCGATTTCTTTTATTTATATGCAGGTTTACCAACTTAGTGAAACGCTGTTTGGAATTCTATTTGCGTTGACTGTTGTTATCTTTTTGCTGAGCAGTTTTTTAAATACTCGTATGGTCGGCATTTTTGGTTCGTTAAGGATGGCCAAAGGGGCGTGGTTTGGTACTGCGATTGGGGTTATGGTGTTACTGATGGTTAACCTTCAGGGAATGCATGTGTATTGGACCGCCGCTAGCCTTGCGGTGTTATTGGGTTGTGTGCTTGTGGTCAGCACCAATGCAGATGCTTTGATTTTATTGCAATTTTCTGAGCAAACCGGCACGGCTACTGGGGTTATTGGCACGTTGCGCTTTGGTTTTGGCGCATTGGCAGGGCCAATTTTGGCGTTGTTTTATGATGGTTCGGCGATGCCTTTTTGTTATTTGATGTTGTTTTCGGTGGTTGCCGTTGGGGTGTGTTTGTTCGTCCCCTCAGGCTCAGGCTCAACCTCAGCCTTAGAATCGTGAAGCTTAAAACAAGCCCATTTGCTGATTGACCAACTGGTCAAAAGACAATCCGACAAAACCAAGAATCGCTTCACCGACCGGTTGTAACTGACGTTCGATGTAATGATCGTAATCGAGCATATTTTGTTGGTATTCAATCGGCTCGGGGCCATGTACGGTGATAACGTAGGCAATGATGCCTTTATGCTGATATTGCAATGGGCGGTTGGCGCGTTTGTTGTGTTCGTCGGCCAAACGGGCAGCGCGAACGTGGGGTGGCACATTTTTGACGTACAAGTCGAGTTTGCGGCGCAGGCGTTTGTGGTAAACCAGCTGGTGATCACGTTTCCCCTCGCGGGTTTCCTCGACGATGCGTCGTACATATTCTGACGGGTCTTTATCGTGAAAGACACATTGATAAAGCTCGGTTTGAAACTCTTTGGCTAACTCGGTCCAGTCAGTCCGAACGGTCTCTAACCCTTTAAATACCAGCTGTTCTTCAGTATCTGTTTTAATAAGGCCAGCATAACGCTTTTTACTGCCCACCACTGAGCCGCGAATGGTCGGCATCAAAAAGCGATTGAAATGGGTTTCATATTCAATCTCTAAAAAACATTCCAACGCATATTCATCCGCCAGCTTCTGACGCCAGCGTTGATTGATGTCCTTGACCAATGTTTGGCCAATTTCATCCGCTTGGGCATTGCTGCATTTTTGATTGAGTAACACAAAGGTGGAGTCAGTATCACCATAAATCACCTCTAGTCCTTGTTGTTCGATCCATTTGGCGGTTTGCTGCATGATTTCATGGCCGCGCAGGGTGATCGAACTGGCGAGTCGAGTATCATAAAAACGACAACCGCCGGAGCCGAGCACGCCATAAAATGAATTCATCAAGATTTTAATCGCTTGGGAGCGAGGTTTGTCTTTATGTTGTTTGGCCTGATCTCTTTGTTGCCACAACTCGGTGATAATTTGCGGCAAAAAATGCTGCTCTCGTGAAAATAACCCGCCTCTGAAACCGGGGATGGCTTGGTCGGGATGTTGCAGTCCTTCTATTAACCCTAGTGGGTCGATTTTAAAGGTGCGAATAATCGCAG
>JBLGCB010000150.1:0-13230 GCA_047617105.1 Phenylobacterium sp.
GTTTATCCCGTTTTAATTGCGCCAATACCGCTGAGGATATTAGGGTCGATTTGGTACACCAGTCAGTGGCGCTGCGATGGCTGATTTCATTGGCCTGATATTCAATGCCCTTGCGTTGTTGATCAAATTGTCTGACCAGCTTTAAGCGTTGGTTTTTTTGCCGCTGCCATAATTCACTGACTTGCTGTTGTGGATACTGGTGCACCACTTGGTTTTTGTAGCGCCATAAAATTAGGGTTTTATCGGGTTTTTGTTCTGTGGCCATGATATTGGTGTGAGTGTTGCTGATAACGCTGGTGCTGATACGGTATTGTGCTTTGACTGTTGTATTGTCAATATCACAACTGGACCACACTACTGGAGTGATAAATATTAATAACAGCGAGGTTAATCGCCGGGTCGTTACTGGTGTCATTTTTGTTCCTTTGGGCGCAGATAAAAAACAAGCGCATAAATACAAAGCCGGGGATAAACCCCGGCAATTGTCGGATTATTTCAGTGTCTGATTGGCTGAATCGACCAAATTGGCTTGGTTCACCAAATCGGCAGCGTAGTCCATCACATGAAAAATGACACTTTGCTCATTGGTGCCTGTCACGAGGTGCGCGCCAGGGCCAAAGGCATAAATGCCAACATCTTCACCAGCATGGGTTTCTGATGATCGGGGCACCAAAGCTTCTTGATGAAAACCCGCCGCTTCGGTGTCTATGGTTGATAAATCTACCCGCCCTGTGACTGGGGTGGCCTCATAAACCGCATCTGCATTGGTCTGCTGACCAAAATCCTGTACACCGGGACCATTGGTATAACCGACGGTGGTATACGGCATCCCGTCTGCGGCCAGTGTTGGGGTATCGCTGCCCACGCCAATCACCTTGCCTAAGATAGGATTGCCCCGTTTAGGATAACCCGCAATGGTGAAAACATGACTATGATCGGCGGTGACAATAATTAGGGTGTCCTCTGGATTAGTGGCGTTAACTGCTGCTTGCACCGCATTAGAAAATTCGATGGTATCGGTTAGGGCGCTGTAAGCACTGCCAGCATGATGACCGTGGTCGATACGTCCTGATTCCACCATCAAAAAGAATCCTTTTGGGTTATTGTCGAGTATGTCGATGGCCTTGCTGGTCATCTCGCTTAACGACGGTTCGCCTGCAATATCATTGCCGCGGTCGGCTTCGTATTGCATATGCGATTCATTGAACAAACCAAAAGCACGTTCGGTGGTGGCACCGTCGATGGCATCAAAACCTTGCTGGTCGAATACGTATTGACCATTGGGGTAGTTGCTTTGCCACTGGGCGGTCAAGTCAAGGCCATCGGTGCGGTCGCCTTCGATACTGCTGCTGGCATCCGGGCTGTTAAACGCCGAGTCTTTGGGCAAAAAGTGACGTCGTCCGCCACCAAAGGCCACTTCAATGCCATCGATATCGAGATTACTAAAACGGGCTTCGAGGTTGGCCTCAAAGTTAACTAACTGAGAAGCAATGTCTTGGCATGGGCTGCTGGCGGGCATATCCGAAATATCTTCCCAATTGCGCTCGACCGATTTGGCATAAGTTGCTGCCGGAGTGGCATGAGTGATCCGTGCGGTGGAGATTATGCCGGTAGATTTTCCGCTAATCTCTGCCAATTCTAGCGCGGTGAGCAGGTTATTGCCTGCTTGTGAGCCACAATCACCGCGTTGCACGGTTTCGGCGACACCAATCACCCCGGCATCGGTTTTCACCCCTGACATCATGGCGGTCATGGTGCCCGCAGAATCCGGTGTTTGGGCGTCGACATTATAAGTCTTGGCCAATCCAACAAAGGGAAAATGACCAAAACTGAGGGTATTTTCTTCACCAAGCTGGCCGTTGTTTTGTCCTTCGAGGATCCGCGCAGCGGTCACGGTGGACATTCCCATGCCGTCACCGACAAACAAGATCACGTTTTTTGCTTGTCCACGAGCAGTGGCGATGGCGGTTTGCGCTTGACTGCCTGTAACGCGTTGCCAGTTTTGCTTCGCTTGGCTAACGTGTGTTTTTGCTGCGGTGTACCAAGGGTTTTTGCTGTTGCTTTGAATATCGTTGTCATCAAGGGCAGTGATTGTCGGGTTACAGACAAACTCAGTGGCATTGATTTCGTCACTGTCGAGGGTATTGTCGCCATTGCTGTCTAGACCTGAGTCAAGCTGGATGCCGCCATTAAGGCAATGTTGATGACCGACGGCCACCGGGGTTTGGGTTATCAGACTGTTGTTGCCGTTATTGCCATTTTGACCTACTTGGCCCTGGGCACCGTCTTTGCCATCATCTGAACAGCCGACTAATGCCAACAGTGAAACGGTGATGGCGCTACAGATCTGTTTTTTAATCGAGTTTTTCATGGGGTAATTTCCTTTATTACTTGGTTAAATCTAATGCTTGATCAATAAGATGAAAGACCACGCTTTGCTCAACCACACCCTGAGCGTACTGAGCACCGGGGCCTGTGGCGTGTAGTGATACATCTTCACCAGCATGGGTTTCTGAGCTTTTCGGCACTGTGGTTTCTTGATGGTAACCCGGTGCGGTGGTGTCAAGGTGGGCGGTATCAAATCGACCCGCTTGTGGGGTGGCGTTATAAACCGCGTCGGCGTTGGTTTGTTCGCCGAAGTGGCCAAAGCCGGGACCGTTGCTGTAACCCACGGTGGTATAAGGCATCGCGTCTGCGCCAAGACTGGGTTGGTCGGTGCCGACGGGCACCACTTTGCCAAGAATGGGATTGCCGCGTTTGGGGTAACCGGCAATGGTAAAAACATGGCTGTGATCGGCAGTGACCAAAATCAAAGTTTCATTTGGGTTGGTCGCATCCAGCGCAGCCTGTACGGCGTTAGAAAATTCTATGGTATCGGTAAGAGCATTATAGGCACTGCCTGCATGGTGGCCGTGGTCGATGCGACCGGATTCCACCATCAGAAAATAACCTTTGTCATTATTGTCGAGAATATCAATGGCTTTGCTGGTCATTTCGGTTAACGAGGGTTCACCAGCAATATCGTTGGCTCGGTCGGCTTCGTATTGCATATGAGATTCGTTAAACAGACCAAAGGCATGAGACACGGTATTGGCGTCTATGGCATCAAAACCCGTCTGATCATAGACATAAACCCCGTTGTGATATTGGTTTTGCCATTGACTGGTGAGGTTAAGTCCATCGCTGCGATCCCCTTCGACATTGCTGGCGGCATCCGGGCTGTTGGCGGTGGCATCTTTGGGCAAAAAGTGACGACGGCCGCCGCCAAATACCACTTCGATGCCATTGACATCAACGCCGGGATAGCGGTTTTGCAGGTTGGTTTCAAAATTCACCAACTGGCTGGCGATGTCCTGACAGCCTGCGGCAACCGCTTGGACTGGCATATCTGAAATATCTTCCCAATTGCGATCAGCGGATTTGGCATAGGTGGCGGCGGGGGTGGCATGGGTGATGCGGGCCGTGCTGATGATGCCGGTCGACAGTCCTTTAATTTCTGCCAACTCTAGTGCGGTGGCCACTTCGTTGCCTGCAACGGTGGCGCAGTCGCCGCGTTTGATATCTTCATCAACACCGATAACGCCGACATCGGTTTTAATCCCCGACATCATGGCGGTCATGGTGCCCGCCGAGTCTGGGGTTTGGGCATCGACATTATAGGTTTTTATCAGTGCAGAGAAGGGGAAGGTTTCGAAGCTGAGATAACCTTCTTCTCCGGGGTTGCCCTGTTGCTGGCCCTGTAAAATTCGCGCGGCGGTGAGGGTTGAAATGCCCATGCCGTCACCAACAAACAAGATCACGTTTTTTGCTTTGCTGCCGGGTCGTTGTTGTAATTTGGTGTTGATGGTTGATTGGCCCTGTTGATACCAGCTGCTATTGCTTTGATGGGCTGGTAGCACATCGGCGTGGCTGGCGGCACTGATGGCTAAGGCCAATGTGTTGATAATCCAATGTCTTTTCATGACGATAAAATCCTTTGGTCCGTTAGTGACTGATTATGGGGTTGGTAAAGTTGCCGGAAATGGTTATGGTGAAGATGAGTTGGTTAAAACGCGAAAATCCGCGTTGAAACCGAGGCACAGGATAGGGGGGAAATATGACAGCTGTTTGATGTTTTGATGAAGTGAGTATGACGGTGGGTCGTTGGAGCGGCGTCCCGCCGCGAATCGCTGAAGTGTCTTTGGTTATAAACTGGTTAGCAAATGGCTTTGTTCCTTGCGACTACCACTGAGTCACAGAGAACGCAGAGGCAACGCTGAGAAAGAAAAAAGATTTAAACCAATCCACTCACCGATCCACCCACCGATCGACCCAAGAATAACGCCACCAAAATCAACAACCCACCCATCAACCGATTGAAAATCCGCAGGTTTTTCGGCTTGGCAAACGCCATACTAATCTTTGAACCCAATAGTGCCCAGCAAGAAATACAAGCGTAACAGATAATAAAATACAGGATAACAAATAAGGCTAATTTTGCGCCGGAATCAGCCAAGCCAAAAGCAGATATGCCAGCGAGACTGGCGATCCACGCTTTGGGGTTAATCCATGTGAGCATAAATCCATGAATAAACGTCGGCGCACTGGTTTTGCTGGTTTGGTTACTGGTGTCATTACTGATGTCTATGTGTGGGGTGCTAGTGGCAATTTTAATGCCCATATAACCGATAAAAGCGGTGCCGACATAACCCAGCCCGGTTAATAACTGCGGGTTTTCAGTGGCAAAACTGCCAATTCCCAACCCTGTTAGCAACAATAACACCGTAAATCCGACCGTTGCACCACTGACAAAAGGCATTGCCCGTTTAAATCCATGATTTAGCCCGGCACTGAGGGTGATCAGATTAACAGGTCCCGGCGAAATAGACATCGACAGGGCAAATAAACACATCGCAAAAATAATAGATAACATGGGAGCCAGCGTTATCCGGGTATTGAATTAGATTTGTTATTTAGTGATGCTCGACTGGATTTGATAGAGCAAGGCATTGACTTGGCGATTAGGGCAGGGGAGATGGATGACAGCACGTTTAAAGCCAAACGGGTCGGTCAAATCAATCGGGTATTGGTGTGTTCAGCCGATTACTGGCACCAGCGTAATGCGGTGAACCAAGCACTGACCAAACCCGAAGATTTGACGCAGTGGAATTGGATCACCATGGCGATGTTGCCACACTTTCGCACCATGGTTGGCCCGGATGGTCGACAGGTTCAGGCCCAAGCCGATGGCAATATTACGGTTAATAGCGCAGAAGCGGCGGCTCAGTTGTGTATTTATGGTTTGGGGTTAGCGACACCGCCTGATTTTTTGGTTGAAGGTGGAATTCAATCGGGTACGCTGATTCATGTGTTACCCCAATGGCTGGTGACCCCGGTGCCCTTGTATGCACTGTGGCCGGGCAATGTGACCGATAACAGTAATGTTCGGCGTTTACTGGATTTTTTGGAGGGTTAAAGGAGCTGATATCTATAGTTCGAGTACATCATCAATGACTTTTCGAGCCTCAGCTAGGGTGCAGTCGGTCATGCCCACCAGTTGTTTGACCGATATGCCCGGATTACGGTTGACTAAGTTTAACAGTTCTTTATAGCTGGATTGATGGTATTTTTCGTCGACCAGTTTCGCCAGCCATTGCCAGCTGGGTTCGCCGGATTGTTCGATGTCGGCGACGATTTGGCGCATTTGTATTTTGTCGGCAAACAGCAACCAGTTGGCTGGTTGTGCCGTATTGGCTAAGATCGCCCCAGAACTGCGGATAAGCGCCTTAAGGACGTATGTCTTGACGGTTCTGCCAGCCAGTCGATTGATTTGGACTGAGATTGCAGATTGAGGTATTTTTTTGGTCGCCATGGTTGAAAGATAACAGAAATATCCCTGCGACTGCAAGGATATTCCCGGTCAGCATTAACTTAACCTAAAGTAACGATTTAGCGCTGACTTGTGTTGCCCCTGATTAATTCCACAGTTTAAGTTCACCAACGCTGACACCCGCACTGCTACTTTGTGATGACGCGGTGAATTCGAACTTGTAGTAACGATAGTTACCTGGGGTGTCGATTAAGTAGTACTCGCCGAATGAGTTACAGCTGGTGGTTGGATACTTGTCGGCCTGATCGGTTAACTCGCTGTCGATGGTTGTCCAGCTGCTGTTATCATTGCTGCCTTTGACCAGCCATGTGCCGAAGAGCCAGCCTTGAGCGTTACAATAGCCGCGAGACAATTGGTAATAATAGGCTTGAATCGAACTGCCCATATCCATGGTCAGAGATGGCGTGGCGTCAGCATGAGCAGAGAACCAGACATTGGTGGTATTGCTGCCTAAAATGCCGTCAATGGTTTTAGCGGCACCATAACCTGCGTAACCTTCTGTACTGGCAGTAACGGCACTCACTAGTAAGTCATTGGTTGGCGGTGGTGGCGTTGTTGATGCTGGCTTGAGCAAGAAATCGCCAGAAGCACCGTCAGGACCAAACCATGAACCCTGATATTGATTGGTGTCGGTGAGTGAACCTAGGTATTGTGTGGTTTCTGTTGGCGTGCTCACCACAAAATTGATTCTCGGCGTAGTGCCGCTGCCAATCTCAGTGGCTGATGTTGCTTCGATTTGGCCTGTGGCTTGCCACAATTCTGGTGCGCTAGGGTCGACGAAGTTAAAGTGGTTGCTGTGGATTTTACCTTCTAAAATCAAATCAGCAGCACCGGTGATATCACCATCTCTGGTGTTGTCGGTATTGAGGATCCAGTCAACGTTGTCAGCCATAACAGGGGCAGTTAATGCAGATAATACAGCTAGTAGACAGATATTTTTTTTCATCATCATATATTTCCATAAGTTACAAATTTCAAAAACTACGTTTTTCAACAGTACGGCTTGTTGTTTGGCCGTACTGGGATGAAGTGCAGTTTACGTAAATGATGAAAGGAAGTGATATTAAAAAATTGACAAAAACTATCAAATCCAAGGATTTTCTGCGTTTTATAAAAAAAAAGACAAAAACTATCAAATGCCGTGAGTGGCCCATGTTTAACGGGTTTTATTAAAAAAAAGGCAAAACACTTAAATAGTGTAAGTGTGTTATGTCTTTCAAGTGATGATTATTCTCTAGACATCGTTGGTTTGCGAGAAGCGGTGATTAACGCGATTATTCATAATGACTATAGTAATGAGGTCCCACCAAAATTCGAATTGTTTGTTGATCGCTTGGAAATCACCTCTGCTGGAGTGATACCTTCGGGTTTTAGTGAAGAAGAATTCTTTATGGGCTATTGTGTTCCGCAAAACAAAGAATTAATGCGAATATTTCGTGATTTAGATTTGGTTGAGCAACTGGGCTCGGGTATTCCGCGCATATTGAAAACTTATTCTCCCTCAAATTATCATTTTAGTGCTAATTTTATTCGAGTTATCTTGCCTTTTGCGGATGGTTTTGTTGATGACTTATCTGCTACCCCGCAAGCTACCCCGCAAGTTGATAAAGTCTTGTCGTATTGTGTTGAACCTCGATCTCGTGCAGAAATACAGGCGCATTTAGGGTTAAAAGACCGCGAACATTTACGCAAATCAATATTGGCACCATTGGTGAAGACAGGGCAACTGCTGTTAACTTTGCCAGATAAACCGAGAAGTCCGAAACAGCGATTCTATACTGGTAACAGTTGATAGACATAGGGGGACTGCCATATAACAGCCCCAAACCAACAACCTTACTGCTGCTGATACATCCGTACATAATCCACTTCCATGCGCTGAGGCCAGATATTTGGATCAACCCCGGCTGCACCACCCCAATCACCACCAACTGCTATATTGAGGATCAGATGAAACGGTTTGTCATAAGGCCATTGCTGCCAGCCAGTATGTTGATTGATGTAGCTGTAATACAAGGTGTTATCGATATACATATCAATTCGTTCGGGTGACCATTGTATCGCGTAAGTATGAAAGCCATCATCGACATCGGGTTGGTAAACCGTACCTTGACGCTGTTGGCCATTAACCCAATAGGCGGCTTTGTTATGTACCGTGGCATGCACTTTACCAGTGTCATAACCGACGTGTTCCATAATGTCGATTTCTCCAGAATTTGGCCAAGCATCACAATCGTCATCCCAGCCAGTGGTGACATCACAGGTAGTGGCATAAGTGAATACATCGGTAGGCATCATCCAAATCGCAGGCCAGGTGCCAAGGCCATTGGGTAATTTGGCGTTGATTTCGATGCGACCATATAATAAGTCTCCTTTGGTGGCGCTGTGAAGTCGGGCAGACGAGTAGTCATCACCCAAATGGCCGTCTTTACGTGCTTCGATAATTAGCTTGCCATTTTCAACTCTAGAGTTTTCGGTTCTGTTGGTATAACGCTGTAACTCGTTGTTGACACGACCCGGTGCCCATTCTTCGTGGGTCCATTTTGAGGTATCGACGGCACCATCGATATCAAATTCATCCTGCCAGATCAGATTCCAGCTCGGCTGTATCACCGCTGGTTTTCTGACTACAAACGCACTGACTTTGGCTGCATCAACAATGCCGCTAAAATCGAGATTCAGTTGACCATCTTGTACTACTACATCAGGGATGCTCAGGTCATAAGCGGCATGGTGACGATTGCCTTTTTCTGCGGCAATATCGACACTGGCCAATCGGGTTTGGCCTTCTGCACTAACCGAAAATTGTCGTTGATTGGCGTTTTGCCAAAAAATTTCCGCCAGTTTGAGGTTGATATGATAAGTGCCATTGGGTAAAGTTTTGGCATAACCAAATTGACTGCCCCAGCGTTCGCTTTGATAGATGGTTGGGTCTGGCGTGGCGTTGATGGCGGCTGTGGTGGTGGCCGCAGTGCCATTGGTAAACCCTACATCTGCCTGATAAACCACGTCATCACTGGCGGTGTATTGGCCACCACCCGCATTGACGGCCCAAACCACTTCGCCATTACCCTCTTGTTGTGGCGGCTCAGGTTCAGCAACCACTTCAATCCAGTTGAAGTTCCAGTCACCGGTGAGGGCAAACACGCCAAGGTTATAGGTGCCCGCGGCTATCTGCACCGTGGTGGAGACGGTTTGCCAGTTTTGCCAACCGCCAGTATTAGGAATGCTAATTGAACCTAGGGCAATGCTGCCTGCGTTAAGGTCTGTGGTCAATGTGCCACCGACCGGACTGGCGACACGAACATTGATGATATATTTGCCCGAGGTGGGGATAGTGAGGTTTGGGTAAGTGAGCCATTCATCTTTGGCTATCCAGCCGACATTAAAACCGCCGCCTTCATCGCTGGTGGCTTCGATATCAACGTTATCTGTTTTGTAGACTCCGCCGATGTTACCCGTGGTGGTGTCATACGACAGGGCATAATCTTCTGCCTGAAAAATATCGGCTAATGCCAGTGACGGCAAAATGGTGAGACAACATGTCGCGAGGTTTTTTAAGCGACGTAAAGGTCGAGCTTGATTGGTGTTGGGTTGAGCAGTATTACTGTTGATGTCTGGTTTTTTGATTATCATTGTTTTGTCCGGTTTGTTTGTTACGTTGACCAAAGCCTAGATTTATCCTAAAGCCAAAAGCGATCAATGTAAACGCTTACATGTAAGTTAATTGTTAATTTATTGATATCACTGAGCATTTTATTTGAAACGTTGATAATAAAGTGAGGAGAATAGTTGTTTATGTACCATATAAAGTTGGCAATGTGATCGCAGCAGGATTTTTTAAGATGTTGTAATAAATGGTTAAAGATAACCCACAGATTGTCTCTGTGGGATTTGGCGGTAAGCTTGAAGGGGTTGTTGTTTACTCAGAGTCCATCTTGTCTGCTGAGTGATTGTGCAGCACGTCTTGGGCGCTTTGGGCACGGCTTTTCTCGATTTGCTCTAGACGGTAGCTATTAATCGTGACCTGGGTAGTGAGTGTCGTCTGAATGCTGTTCACTGAGGCTATCAGCGCATCAAGTTTTTCATCGACCTTTTCGAATTTCCTGTCGATTTTGTCAAACTTTTCATCCGTTTTCGCCGTCATTTCGGCAAACCTGCGGTCCATCTTTTTATCCATAGCATCAAGTTTGGCGTTCATTTCGTCTTTGGTAGCAAGGGTCGGAATGATCTGGCTGATGGTTTTCACATCTTGTTTTAATTCTTTAAATTCATCAGCGTGGCCATACCAGATATAACCGCATACCATTACGAATAAGCTGAAAATGCCAATAGAAATGGTTTCAAAACCTAAGAATTGTTTTGAAGTCACTAAAAGATTGGTTGCGGTGCTATTTGCCATGTTAGTCGCCATGTTTGTATCTGTCATTGTAAAAACCTTTGTTCTCGTTCGCCACAAGTCAGTGGTTTGAAATAAATCGTCTGATATCACTTACTAGAAATTTAGTAAAACTGTAAAATGTGACAGTTTTAGCGCATTCTGTTGGTTACTAATTGGTTATTCAGAATCGACATTTTCCACTTTATTTGGCTGTGAGTGATTTTTCTCTATTTGATCTAATCGGTAGCTATTAATAGTGACCTGGGTTGTGAGTGTTGCTTGAATGTTGTTAACTGAGGCTATCAGCGCATCGAGTTTTTCATCAACCTTTTCGAATTTCAGATCGATTTTGTCAAATTTTTCGTTGTTTGTCGCCTTCATCTCAGCAAACTTCGCATCGGTTTTCGCCGTCATTTCGGCAAACCTACGGTCCATCTTTTTATCCATGGCATCAAGCTTGGCGTTCATTTCGTCCTTGGTGGCAAGAGTAGGAATGACCTGGCTGATGGTTTTCACATCTTGCTTTAGTTCTTTAAATTCATCGGCATGACCATGCCAGATATAACCACAAACCATCACGAATAAGCTGAAAATGGCAATAGAAATGGTTTCAAAACCTAAGAATTGTTTTGAGGTCACTAAAAGATTGGTCGCGGTATTAGTCGCTGTATTTTCATCTGTCATTGTAAAAACCTTTGTTCGTTTGAAGTCGGTGGGTGGATAACCAGTAACCACAGTATAAAGACCCATCAGTAGAATATCAACCAAATATTACATAAACGTATGAACTTACGACCTTTGAATATGTAAGTTGTTGATTGTGATGGGGTCTGCTTATGATGGTTGTTTGATAGGTCGCACTTATTTGTGGCTGATTTGGTCTGTTTGTGTCTAATTCGGTGTCAGTGATTTTAATCAACACCCTACTCAAGAAAAGGCGTTAACCGTTTAAGAGAAGTTTTATCTAACTGATGTGGCTGAATAAGATACTCGTCCTGGTGAATATCAATCAGCAAATAATCGTCTTTATCGATTCGGTTAGGCCAGTCGGTGAGGCGGGTATAACACAAGGTGGTGCCCGCGCTGGTCTCAAACTCAAAGACCCGCAGTTCTAGCGCTTGGCTGACCTTAGTCACCTTTAACACGGTGATGCGCTGGTGGTGGGTTTGCAAAATCACCAATACCAGTTGTTTGTCTGCTGCTGATAATTGCTCTACATCGTCGATAAACAGCAGTTCGCAGTTATTTTCATCGCGAACAGATAAAAACTTGTCCTGATGCAACTGGGGGAAACAACAACTGATGGTGACCCTGGTTTGCTCAAGATATAACGCTTTGTCGTTTTCAATCCTGAACATTGGCATTACCTGCTGGGTTTGGATGTTGAGGAGAGGGGCGGTTTTGAGCTGAGGGCCCACTTTGTTGAGAGTGCTGGGTATAGTACAACGCATGATAGGGTCCTGATGGTTCACTCAATAACGTTTGATGGGTGCCGCTTTGCACTATCTCGCCTTGTTTAATGACAAAAATCCGATCGGCTTTATCCAAAGTCGACAACCGATGGGCAATGGCAATGACCGTGCGACCTTTTATCACTTTGTCTAATGCCTGCTGAATTTGCCGCTCTGTTTGGGTATCGACTGAACTGGTCGCTTCATCAAGGATTAAAATGGCTGGATTGTGCAAAATGGCTCTGGCGATGGAAATGCGCTGCCGCTCTCCGCCAGATAAGGTATGGCCTCGCTCACCAATCACGGTTTCGTAACCTTGAGGTAATGCCATAATAAAGTCGTGGGCATTGGCGACCCTTGCGGCGTCAATCACCTTGGATAAGGATATGTCTGGCAAACCATAAGCGATGTTTTGCCAAATCGAACTGCGAAATAAATAAGGATCTTGTAATACCACGCCAATGTTTTTGCGCAAAGCATTGAGTTCGAACGACTTTACGTTGATGCCGTCAATCAGTACACTGCCTTGGTCACAATCGTAAAAACGCGATATCAGTCGGGTGATGGTGCTTTTACCGCCACCACTGATACCCACTAGGCCAATCATTTCCCCCGGGGCCACGCTAAAGCTAATATTGTTTAGTACTGGCTGGATGCCATTGTAAGAAAAACTTACCCGGTCGAATTCGATGCTGCCTTTAAGGTTATCAGGCATTATCGCATTCTCTGGTGAAGTGATTTTGGCTTTGGTATCGAGCACTTCAAAAATACGCTGCGCGCTGCTGGTGGCTTTATTCATCATTAAGGCCATTTGACCGAGTACTTCTACCGGCTGGGTATACATGGTCATATACAATAAAAAGGCGATAAAAGTGCCGACCGATAAATCGGATTCTGGCGCAAATAACCTGGGTAATGCGCTGCACCAGGCAATAATGATGATCATATGAATGCCCAATACCAACATTGGCCAAAACTTTGCCCAAGCAAGGTGTTGGCCGACAAATTCGTCGGCGGCCTCGTTATTGGCGATGGTGAATTTGTTGATTTCTTGGTCTTGCTGCGAAAAAGCCTTCACCACCATAATGCCGGGAATGGCATCGGCAATGATCGCTGTCATCTGTGACCACTTGCGCCAGCATTTGGTAAACAGGCGCTCGATTTGTTGGCCATGTAAAAAAATCGACCATAATAATAATGGCAAAGGCAGGGCCATGATCAGCCCCAACTGCCAGTCGAGATAAATCAACATGGCGCTTAACCCCACCAATGTTAGTAAGGCGATGGAAACGTCGATAACGCCAAAAGCGATGAAATCCCACACTCTTTCACTGTCGGCACTGACCCGGGTGACTAAACCGCCAGTCGATTGCTGACTAAAGTAACTTAAGTCCAATCGCTGTAAATGGACAAAAATCTGCTGGCGCAAATCTTTGGCCACCCATTCTCCCATTACCGTCATTTGGCGTAATCTCAGCCAGTCAAAAAATTCTTTGAACACATAACTGACCCCGAGCAAAACCACCAAT
>JBLGCB010000151.1:0-13154 GCA_047617105.1 Phenylobacterium sp.
CAAGGCCATCAGTGCCCCAGTCAACATGAACATGTTTGGCACCATCACTAAATGCCTGCTGCACCAACAGGCCAGTGTCATCATCAGGTCCAGGTGTGATACTCACCTGTGGCCCTTGTGAACTGCCAATTTTGGCCCGCCGTAACTGCGCTGTGGTGGTCGCCACCACGTTGGTGGCATCGGTTTGAAACTGGGTCACCCGCTGATCGATGCTGGTGATTTTATCACTCACTTGTTGGGTTAAATGATTGGCTGCTTGTGCTGCGGCGACTAGATCTTGGGTTAAAGACATAGGGTGTCTCCCGTTTACGGTTTAATGTAAACCAGTCGATACCCCTTTAATAAGGCAGCATCGGTTGGCGCTTAGCAGCGCTGGGTTTTATGGCTCAATTACGGCGAATCATGGTCAAACAGGGTCAATCTTGGTCAATCGCGGTTCTTTACAGCAAATCTCGGTCAAGCAGGGTCAATCTAGGTCAATCTTGAAGCATTACAACAAATATGGGTCAAAAACAAAGCGCGGTTAATTCCTCTATATTAATTGATTCAAATCAACCCAACCATATTGGAAAACAGATGGCTGGGTCGTGTATTATGGTGAATTACCTTGCCCCTAACAACAAACTGGAGCCTTCGATAGGTATCAGCCCATAGGTTGATATTTCACTTTTATTGGCATTAAATTGCACCAAAGTCCAGCCTGTGGCGTTGGACCAAGTAGTAGTACCGATAAGCCTTGGCTTGTCGATATCTTCCCCTGTACCATGGGTTTGCGAAAACCATATGGCAGAGTGAGCCGTCAATCCAGGGCCCATATTCAGACCAGCTTCTTCGGTGGTGATTTGATAGGGCTGTTTATTGAGCAAATCCACCGTAATCCCGGCCACCCCTTTATCCATCAATCTTTTAAAACCTTTATCAGCGGTGAGTATCGGACCATCACTACTGACTTTACAATAAGCCCCCTGCATCATACGAACTTCACAGGTTGAAGTGCCACCGGCATTATTCACCAAAGGGGCTGATAGATAAAACTGGGTACCACCCCATCCCCCCAGCACCACGCAAGGCAGGTTATATATATAACTTGGCATACTAATCAGGCCGCTACCATAGGCGTAAGCGCACATGCCACCCTGATCATGTAGATAAGTGCCACCACCAAAGGCAACGGTATTGTTGCCCGTCATTTGAATCAGTTCAGTGACATCCGTCACCGCGATATACTCATTAGAAGGATAAAGTTCTGATGATGGTTCTAGGTTTTTAAAAATCATCGGACTGCCCAAATCAGAAGTCCCCCCATTACCACCATTGGCGTAGCAGGCCCTGTCGGTGCGAATACTACCGCCAACCTCTTGTACACCGCAACCGGGACCCTGAATGCTGATTGAGGTACCCACGGGCATAGACACTCGGGTATTCCAATGTCGTTCTTGGCCATCATTTGACCAACCGACCTCTACATGTTTGGCCCCATCGGCATAAGCCTGTGATATTGCCAAGCCAACATCCTCTCCTGGGACGGGGGTAACCCCTATGCTTGGTTGCTGCTGTAAACCAATAGACGCCCGCGATATTTGCTTGGTCGCGGCGGAAACGATATTGGTGGCATCCGTTTGAAATTGTGTGACCCGGTTATCTATAGTGGTGATCTTATCTGTTACCTGTTGGGTCAAATTGTTAGCGGCCGTTGTGGCGGTCGCCAACGCTTGTGTTATTGACATATACTCTCCCGTTTACTGCATTGCTTCATGATAGCCAATCGGCACATCTGTTCTGCGTTTATCTGCTTTGTGTCGGTTGGCAAGTTCTGGTCAAACAAGCGGGGATAAATCCTCCGCCTACAACCCTCTCGCATACATCACACACATCACAACTTGCAAGCGGGTTTTCTATTCATATTTCATCATAAATTTTTGATCATCGCGGCAAGGTCAGGGATATAAAAAAGAGTATCGCTGCCCACATCCCTGTTATGCGTCCTGTCGGCCCGAGACGTCGGACCGCCCTGCCTCCACTTCGTGGGAACAGAAGCTCCAAGTATTCGCTTCAGTTCCCACTCAGCCAGAAAATTCAAAATCGGCAACCACCATCGATTGCCACGCCTCGCCAATGCCTAATTCGACATAACCTGGCTCGGGGCCTAAGCCCATAATTTCAGCCTCATAATCTCGCGCCACCCGGCTACCGGTCGCCCCGCCAAGAGCCAAGGGTAACTGGCCTTCTTCAGGCACCAGCGGCGATAGTTCAGTTTCATAATCAACGCTGTTTACGCCCGCCGGGCCCACCAAACTCACCACCATTTCTTCTTCAAGCTTTAAATTAAGCTCAAAAGCGAGGTGAATACTTTCACGCTTAGCATGAAAGATGGCATTGTTCATTTGTTGTAATTTGGCTTTGCTGACGCCGTTAAAATCACCGTCAATGTTAAGGTTGTCGTTAATCAACACCTCAATCACCACCGTGCCCGGCTCGGGTGATACGGGCGGTAACCAAAATTGCGCATCAGGGGTTTGCCACCACTCTCTGAGCCTCGCGTTTACCCCGCGACTTTCTAGCGCTTTAATCAACGCATGGGGTGTGCCTTTAAGACGATGAATTTCGAGCGCATTTTTAATCACTCGGCGCTTTTGCGCCTCACTCCAGCGGTGGTCCCATAAATCTACCGCCACTGCTTGAGCCAGGTAAGACAATAAATGCAGCGGACAGGTATCGGCGTTCCACACGCTGCGAATCAACGATCCGCTACTGAGATTGGCACTGGGCGATAAGGTCTGGCTTATCAATTTCTCTAGCGGGGTTTGATTAAGCGGCAGTAAACTCGGTTGAAGTGGTGTTAGTTCTGGTGTTGTATCATCCATCGTAAGTGACCTCTATTGATTGTTCGATTTGCGCGGCCAGTCGTTGCGGCCAAGTTAAATCGACATCGGTACCTGTTAAGTCTAGGTGCGCCGCTTGCCCGCTGGTGATCAGTAAATCAGCGCCCTCAGACAAGGTTTCGCCATTTTTAATCATGGTCAATTCTACCCAACCATCAATCAGTGGACTTATCACCCCAAGCAAGGTTGAATAACGTATCGCCTTGCCTAAAAAGTGATGTTCGCTGACAAACAATACCAACTGATCCCGCACATGCTGAATGATCAACTCAACCTGAGGTGAACCTTCAAGCTCAGGCACTAGATTCAGTTTCAGTTGTAGCTGGTATTTAACAATGTCGGCCGCCGTTACGGTGACCCTGTCGCCCACCGGGCGCACCCGGTCATCACTGAGATATAAGCCAATTTTGTCAATCCCGTCGGCATCAATCGAACCATACTGCTCAAATCCCAGCACATAAATATTCACCACACAGGGTTCAGGTGATTCGATAGTGGCATCTTTAACCAGGTTCTGTTGACTGGCATAATGAAATGATACCGTTAATGCTGAATCAGTCGCGCTTTCGATGGTGATGCTGTCGGACTGATTACCCGCCGACAGCGCATGAAATTTATAAGCGGCTTTGGAGCCTGCCGTCGACAATGATTTTGGTGCCAGCAGCAAACGTTCCCGGTAAGGTTCGTCGCCTTCGTTATTGCCATCGAGCAAAGTGCCACGGTGTGCACCAAACAGCGAGCCGAGGTTATCTAGGTCGGTGCCTTTGGCCAGTGGCAGCATCACCGCACGGGCGGCATCATTAACGCGTTGGCGTAACAGCAATTCTCGGTAGGCGCTTTCTTGCAGCAGCTTCACCAGAGGATCAGATTCTGTGGCCAGGGTTTGTTCAAGCAGCTGCAACTTGTCTTCTTCGCCACTGGATTTATACTGCGCCTCAGCCAGGGTGATCAGGCGCGCTTTTCGCTCGGCGAGGATCGTTTCATAATCCAGGCTTTCGAGCACATCTGGTAAGGGAATTTTTGAGATTGACATGGGCGCAGGGTCCTTAACTGTTCTTTTTAAAGTTATTAATTAACGATTAGCGTGCTTAGATTTCGCTTCATAACAAGGCCTTAACCTGGCGGCAAGAGTCGCACGGAAAATAGGCGCATATAGGATATATGTAACTGTTTGAGTACGAGAATAACGCCGTTATGATGTGAAAGATGAGTGCGCTTTAGATGACGATGCCATCAAGGGTTAGTGTCTCTCCATTCAGCAAATATTTGCCGTGAATATCCAGCGCGATTTTACCGCTATCGACCCGTGCCACTGCGACACTTTCCAACTCAAATCGTGGTTCCCACAACGACAATGCCTCAGACACCGCCATGGTCAAGTCCCCAACCATCGCAGAGGAATAAGGCTGATCGACCAAAGAGAACAGGTCTGAACCATAATCTCGGCGCATCACCCGGGAGCCTTTGGGGGTGGTGAGAATATCTTCGATGCTTTGTTTTAAGTGGGCCAGACCAGAGATGGTCTTGCCGGTATTTTTATCCATTCCAATCATGGTTGTTCTCCGTAGGGTGCGCACTGCGCACCATTAATGTGGATTTACGACAAACTCATCCAATAATAAACTTGGGAAAGCCCATCATCATTTTGCCACCGCATGAGACCGCATCATTTTGCCTAGCTACTGGCTGACCACCGACCAAAAAGTTACTCGCCCCGGCAGATACGGTAACCCCGACATGAGGCGGCTTTTTCGGATCTGGGTGAACGTGAATCATCACCGGGTCACCCTTTCTTAATATAGGAATGCCACCAACCATGAAGTTGGCCGCCGTTGCCACCGCCACACCCGGTAAATACAAGCTATGAACATTGGTAATATAAGCATTAAGACAAACACCTGGCATATGATTTCTCCTCAATTAGGGGTCATCATTGCCCCCTGAACACCAATATTGTATAAAATGGGATGGTTGTAAATCCACATTAATGGTGCGCAGTGCGCACCCTACGCCATTTCATCATCAACTATAAACTTGTTCTTACTGCGCTCTAATGATCGCAGCATTAAGTGTCATATCACCACCAGCATCAAGAGACATCGAACCACCTGCACTAATGGCCATATTGCCAGAGGCTTCCAAAGTAATATTGCTGGCACTCACCGTGGCATCACCACTGACCGTGGCAGCAAGTGCGCCACCCACCGTCACCGTGGTATCACCAGTAATATCGCCAGTCAGCGCACCTTCAACGGTTAATGCCGCATCAGCACGGACCGTGGCCGTTAAATTGCCCGTGATGGTGGCGGTCACATCACCTTCAACAGTAGCCGTCACATCACCTGTAACGGTGGCCGTCACATTACCTGCCACGGTGGCCGTGATATTACCGCTGTCTTCGTTATCATCAGGTTTGGTCACATTGATTTCAACATCACCAATAACATCTGCTTTTAAGCGATGATTTTCACGGTCATATTCAATCGTGGTGCCATCTTGGTATCTCACCCGATGGATATTCATTTTTGATTCGGTCTCGACGCCATCCATGATATCGGTATGTTGAGTCTGCTGATAAATGCTGCCAATCACCACACCCTGGGCCATATCGCCACTGGGAGAAATCACCATCACCTGTTCACCAACCTCTAAGCCCCACCAGTCAACATCATTGCTGGCGCGAGTGGTCAACCAAGGCAACCAGTTGGTGGTCCATTCGCCGATGGTCACCTTCACTCTGGCAGTGTCGTAATCAGCTTCGGCAACCGTGCCAAGGCAGATGATACGACTCAGGCGATGTTGAATATCCGCAGAATTGATTTGCGAGGCTCTTTGTGACCAGGTCATAGGGTTCTCCCTTTGCTATTCGGCAGGTGCGCTTGCAACCAATTAATTTCAGAGACCTCCCTATTCGGCAGGTGTGCTTGCAACCAATTAATTTCAGAGACCTCCCTATTCGACAGGTGCGCTTGCAACCAATTCATGCGGACCTCCCATGGTGCTTAAGTAAACTTCAGTAACATCAGGTGCCAAACAAATTTCTTCTCTAATCACCCGGTAGGTCATTTCAAATGACTGCACCATGGTCGCCGCCAAACCTTCAGCGGATGCGGTAAATTCAAAATCAGTGCGCAAGCCTAATATGCACAACCACAAACTGGCTTCATCTCGGTTGGCCAAGGCCAGTTCAACGTTTTCGGCCAGAGTATCAAGCAATAACATTAACGCCGACTCTGTGGTCGGACTCACTTGAGTCTGCACCGAGAACAATAATTTACGTCCGGTATGCGGCGGTCTCGCGTCACGAGGTCTCGCAAAGTCGTCTTTAACCACCACCGTTTCACCACCGAGTTGAATCAACACCTGAGGTAAAGCCTGCGGACTGTCGGGTAAGCGCAATAACGATACCTCTGCGCTATCGGTCAGACCTGCTTGCAACTGCGTCAACAGTTGCTGCGTGATCACGGCTCTATTGATTGCCATAATAGTGTGCTCCGAAGAATAATGAATCGTCGACCAGCTCGCCAACGTGCTGATATATGCCCAGCCAAAAGCCTCAACGCACATTATCGGGCGGTGATAGGTTTCATTGCTGGTGAAAACTTGAAGGTGCCAATGATGGCAAAACGGTGCGTCACAAAGGATCTGTGAGCATGGCGAAAATGATGCCATACGCTGGGGTCTGCCACAATCCCCTAAGCCTCACCCGTTACACTATCTGTGTAACCAATACTCGGCGTAACTGTTCAGCGCACTCATCTTTCCCACCATAACGGCGTTATTTTCGTACTCAAACAGTTACATATAACCTATACGCGCCTATTTTCCGTGCGGCTCTTTCCGCCAGGTTAAGGCCTTGTTCTGAAGCGAAATCTAAGCACCCTGAAAAGTTACCTGCTATTTGAACAATAAAAAAACCAGACACAGTGAATCAATCATCTTCACCGCCACCCTCAAACAAGCCGAGGAACAAATGAACACATCATAGAACATCAATTGTCAGTGACCAGTAGTGGGGCATGAAAGGCGCGCAACGATTATTTGCACAAAGGATTTGCTAGGGTATTACCAAGGTATTGTAAATGCTTGAAAAACCAGCTCAATACGTTGGTTTATTTGCAGGTCTGTCAGCGTGGGAAGAATCATGGCATAAGCTGGGGTCTGCCACAATCCCCCCCAGCGACCTCAATACACAATCGGTGTTTTTGATGCAGAGTTTGACTGCTGGTTAAACCAAACCACTAAATAACAACGCCAACCCCTCGGCCATCATGGTTTCATTCATCGCGGCAAAACCCAGACGAATATAGCGGTTTTCACTGTCTTGCTGACATAAGTGAAAGCTATTTTCGCTTTGAATAAAAATACTGTTTTCCATCGCTTTTCTTTCTAATTCGGCCGCATCAAAATCTGTTTTAATCCACATCGCCATGCCACCATCTGGCACCACAAAATCTAGCTTAATGCCGTGGCGTTGATAATCCTGTAATAACGCCACCATGGCATTTCGACGTTGTTCGTAAGTGCGGGTAAGCTTGCGCAACTGGCGCTCAAAAGCGCCATCAGCCATCCAGCGGGCGATGGCATCTTGCATCACCACGTTGGGTTTATGGTTGGTTAAACTGCGATAATTCACCAATGCATCTGCGAGGGTTTGCTCTACGGCAATAAAGCCCAACCGAATGCCCGGAAACATGATTTTAGAAAAGGTCGACAGATATATCACTAAACCAAGCGGATCATCCGCCGCCATCGGGGCCAGCGGCTGACAACGATAGTGAAATTCATGATCATAATCATCTTCAACAATAGGGATTTTATATTTCGCCGCGATCTGATAGATTTGCAGCCGCCGACTCACCGACAAAGTCACGGTGGTGGGGTATTGATGCAAAGGGGTGAGGTAAATTAACCGTAACTGGTGTGCGCTGGCCAGTTGTTCTAAATGGGCCGGGTCGATGCCATGCTGATCTTGATTCACCCCAATCAACTCTACTGCACTATCGCGAAAAGCCGCCCATGCTGGTTGGTAACCCAGTTTCTCAACCGCCACTTTATCACCCGGTTGCAGTAATACTTTAGCCAATAAAAACAACGCCTCTTGCGAGCCATTAACAATGACAATCTTTTTGCCGGTCAGCGAACGCATCCGGCGTAAATAAATCTCTATTTGCTCAATAAAAGGCCCAAAACCAATGTTATCACCATAATTGAGCGCGGGTATATTCGGTCGACTAAGGCTGTCGCTGACATAACCCGCAAACTGTTTAAACGGGAATAAAGAAATGTCAGGGCCACCGCCAGAGAAATTATAATCACATAACCCCACCCGACGTTCAGGCAATGCTCCTTGGCCTTTGATCAAACGCCAGTTAAAAACCTGTTCAGTGGTGTTCGCGCTTGAGTTGCCAATTGCCACCGTCTGGCTACTGTCGACAGGTAATGATGACACCACAAAATAACCTTTGCGCTGACGAGATTCGAGCCAACCTTCGGCAATCAGCTCATGATAAGCCGCCATAATGGTATGGCGATTCAGTGACAATTGTTCGCCCAGCAGCCGCGCTGAGGGTAATTGTTCATCGGGTTGTAACTGACGACTTTTAATCGCCTTGCGGATCGCGCGTGACAAGCGTAAATACATCGCTTGTGAACCGTTTTTAGCGCTGATATCAAGGTTTAGTTGTTTCATTGGTTTAAGTGTCTGGTCTAGCATAAAAGTTAAATCTGGTTGTTAAGTATAGACCAGTTACATGGATAATAAAGATCTGAGCAGCATAGTATCCAACATAGTATCCAACATAGTATCCAGCACAGTAGACGAACAAAGGAGTCACACATGTCACAACCGTTTAACCCCCAAGCACTTAATCCACAAGCACTAGCCTTGTCCAGCGATAAAATTTTATTAACGCCGTTAACCCGTGAACACGCCGAGGCATTTCATCAGGCAGCCAAAGACAATGTGGTATGGACATGGACAATCGCCAGCAACCCCTGCAAAACCTTGCAAGGCACCCAACAATGGATTGAAACTGCACTGGCCGAGCATGAAGCTGGCCGCCAGCTGCCATTTGTGATTATTGATAAAGCCAGCGGCAAGTTGGTTGGCAGTACTCGTTACCTGTCAATCAACCATGCAAACTTCGGTATTGAGATTGGTCATACCTTTATCAGCCCGGCGTTTCAACGTACTTACGTCAATAGCCACGCCAAATACTGCTTATTGAATCATGCATTTGAACAACTCGGTGCTATTCGCGTCGAACTCAAAACCCATGAGCGCAACGAAAAATCTCGCAATGCTATCGCCCGCATTGGCGCCTCATTTGAAGGAATAGCGCGCAATAATCGCATTTTACCCGATGGCACCATTCGCAATACAGCCATCTTCGCCATGACCCGCGAAGACTGGCCACAAGCCAAACAACAATTACTGACCTATATCGATAGAAACTAGTTACAGTAAGAAAAAGGAATACCATGATGGAAGTATTATCCCCAGACAGCCCGCAAATGGCCATCGCCAGCGACCTTTTTAAGCGCTATCCCTTTGCGACCCTTTTGGTATCAAAAAAGCGTGATGTGATGCCCGAAATCGTGCACTTGCCTTTTTTATATGATCACGCCAACCAGTGCTTTTACGCCCATGCTGCGGCCAAAAATCCCATTGTGTCGCTGATCCAAGCGGGGCAAAATCAGGCTAAACTCATTTTTAACGGCGAACACGGTTATGTCTCCCCCGCCTGGACTGAACATCAGCGGGTGCCGACGTGGGATTATTGTGTGGTGCATGTCGCGGGTTTACTCACCCTAGTCGAGCAAGCGGATGATAAAGTCCAATCGATGGTGGCCCAAGTCGCCGCCATGGAAGGCAGTGGCGCAAACGACTGGCAAATCAGCGCATTAAACGACAAGCTGCAAACCCAGATGCTAAAAGCCATCAAGGTGATCAAAATCAGCATCAACAGCATGAGCTATCGCTATAAAATGAGCCAAGATAAACACCCAGATGGCCAATCGGCGATCAGGGCTAAATTCGCTGAGAAGGGAGAGCAAGCCATGGTGGCAAGATATCAGGCGTTGCATGAGTGAGGCTAGTGAAGGAGAAGAGCAAGAGGACAGCCACTTATAAAGGATGAAAATCAGACAAACCTGCGCCCATGCTCTACGCTTGGTATTAATCAAATTGAAAGCCAATATGCTCCCGGCATTGACCCCTTATCTACTTCCTTGTCGGCAACTACAAGGAAAGTTCTGATGGCCAAACCACGCAAGAGCATTGTTGATCTCCGTGCTACCCTTTATTACCACTGCATCAGCCGTTGTGTTCGCCGCGCATTTTTGTGTGGCGAAGACGAAGTAACTGGCCAAAACTTTGAACACCGTCGGTAATGGCTGGTTGATCGAATTCTATTTCTCCCGACAATCTTCGCGATTGATATTTGTGCCTACACAGTTATGCATAATCACTACCATCTCGTACTAAAAGTGCAAACACACCAGGCATCTCAGTAGAGCGAAACTGAGGTGGTTAGGCGATGGCGTAGCCTACTCACCAAACGACAAATTAATAACCCGAAATAACAGCCAATACTCTTTGGTTGTTGAATTCGTTCGATTTTTTTCAGCCAGTGGTTGAAATCCTTTCTTTGAAATCATCATTATTTCCTAAAAACACAAAAATCTATGGCATTATTTAGATAGATTACCTATAGAGTGGTATCAAGTGATTAGTGTAGGCTTTGGTTTTTGATATAGGACACACAGAATTTCCGTTTAATATAGATCTAGAAAAAGTGTGTGTCCTTAGGCTTCCTATTAACGCGGTTTTTATTCTTCAATGTAATAAGGGTTTATAAGTAACTCTTTACTTGGAGATCGAGTCAATGCATTTAATGGATTTGACTCCCATGAATCAGAGTACTCGTTGTCAGTAACCCATAAACCGCTACCAACTTTTTGAGCATACTCAGAGACAGAAGGTGTTAAAAACTCCTCATCCATCTTCTTTTTGTATTTTTCAAAGATTGAAATGCAGGGTTCATCCCCCTCTAGAAGTTTTCCATGAAACTCATCATTGGTCGCCCACTCTAAAAATGCCAACATTGGGTATGTAGACCCTAAGTTATCGGTGAATTGTCCGATCTGCCAAAAGCGGGATAACATATGGTTTTCGCAACTAAATATATGGGCAGGGTACATTTTGGGGTATACAACTCCAGATTCATCCATGACGAAGTACCAAGTTTCAGAAGCAAGGCCAAAGACAACAGCATAACAAGTGTAATATTCTCCAACTGAAAGGGTTAGCTTATCCGTTAATATAGATTGACTCACGCTATCCAAAAACTCTTCCAGATGATGAGATAGCTTGGTTTGGGCATAACTATTATAAATACATTTTAGATTCATTGATTACCTCTACTTTTTTTGTTTGTATCATCCTTAATTTTATGACCAGATCCTTCACCTGTTTTCTTATCCTTGTCATAATGCACTTCTGTAGAGGTACCATCTCCATGTTGATGATTATGAGTTATTTTTATTTTTGTTCCTGTATTATTGTCATACTTTGGATCACCTAATTTACCTTTATACTCTTCTCCAGCTCCTCCTTGTGCTTCTTCCAATGTAAGCTGCTCCTCAAGATCTTTAGGTTCAGTTCTTGAGCCTGGTTTATCACTCGAACTTTCATCTGACGAATTTTCCGAAGATTCATTTAAAACGGAATTTCCTGCAACGGCAGTTACTGTACCAGCTGCAACAGTTCCTACTCTATAGGTTTTGTAAGCTCTGTGGGCAACAATACTTACCCGTGCTAAAGAAATAGCCCCGCCAACTACACATACCCCGCCACAAAGAAACTTGCCATCAGGGTCTGTGTACTTGTATGGATTGTTATTCACATACATATACCGGTTAAACGACATTACAGGATTGTAAGCAGTATACCCAACCGGATCATTACTCATAAACCGCCCAAGCAGCGGATCGTAATACCGCTGTTGCATATAACTCAGCCCCAAATCAGTATCAAACTTATGTCCGGTATAACCGACATCATCCTTAGCTTCTTCGATACTATCACCAAAAGGTTTGTAGTGCATCGGCTCGCTAATTTCTTTGATATTGCCTTCTTTGGCGATAAGTTTGTCGCCTAGGAAGATATAGTTCACGCCACCTTCTGGGGTTTCTCTGTACAGTAGTCGTCCTTTTTGACTATACAGGCTATAACTCACCTCGGCACCATTGTTTTTACTGGTTTTTACCCGACGGTTTTGACCATCGTACAGGTAACTATTGTTGCCTGAACTGGTCATTTGATTGGCAAGGTTATAGTTAAAACTACGTTTGCCGTTGTGGGTGATATTACCACGGGCATCGTAACTGTCTGCCACGCCATTACTGGTATGGTTGAAGTTATAACCCGTCGCACCCGTGCCGGTGACCCCAGTTAACTTGAAGTTGTTGTCGTATTGATAGCTCAAATCATGGGGTTTGGCGCTGTTAGTAGTGCTATATTGACGGATATTACCCAAGCCATCATAACGGAGGCTACTACTACCAATACCACTATTATTTATACAGGACATACACTTTTCCTAATTAAATATCAGATAGAAAAAGTGCATGTCCTTAGGCTTTTAAGCCTTGGATAAATAATAAAGTAGCTACTCGGAATAATTGATATTAATCCACCACTGACCATATATGATATAACTGTCGCGAAAGTTAACAACCAAATGGCACCTGAGCCACCACCAATAAGAGCAACGAGAAGCACTAAAATACCGCTAGCCAAAGGAGCTAAAACAAATACAATAACCACTCTCATATTCACTACCCCTTACCTCTCTCCCGCACTTTTTTTGGTGGTGGTTTCTTAACATTCACTTTTAACCATGAGTTAGGAATATCAGAAAATAGAAATACACGACGTGCCTTTTCATTAGGCCACTTATAAAAAAACCGAGCTACAAATACATTGATAAACCAGCCAAATAAATAGCCTGAGCACATGAAGATACCCAACCCTGCCATAAAAATACTCGTTATCAGAATGAAATCTTTGTGTTCTTTTATAGGTGCCCCCTCTGGTATATCGAAAATGACAGATAGCCAATCACCAAGAGGAAGCATCAAACTGATCCCTACCAGTAAAAATGGACACCCTTCTAAGCTGTTTTCATTAGTTCAAAATTATCTGGGCTTAGATAACCATTGGCACTATGCCTTCTCGTTCGATTGTAATCAACCTCAATGTACTCA
>JBLGCB010000152.1:0-13089 GCA_047617105.1 Phenylobacterium sp.
TGCATTTTTTCGACTTGATTTTTAGTACATCTAGCACACTTCTTACCGCTCTAATTGCTACCCTATTTGATTGGAGCCAACTAAAGTTACTAATGTGGCCCCTTTAGCAAATTTAAAACAATTACGGTGGCTCAGTTTATCGGATTCTACCGAACAGCCAAGTGGAATTGAAATGCTTAAAAAATCATTACCGAACTGTAAATTAGTGTAGTGAATGAAGCAAAAGAACAGTAGTCACTAATTACAGCAAGGCATCAACCCCTTGGTCGGGGTAGCATTTACCCCGTACTCTCTTATGGGTTTGCTCTTGATTATTTAAACAATATACCTCAGCAAAGCCAAAGACTGTGGTAAATCAAGCCAGCTGGATTTATACTGCTAAACATCGCTAATCACCCTTTGTTGTTGCTTATGAAATACCCACTTGGTATTCAAACTTTCTCAAAAATCATTGAAGGCAAAATGCTGTATATCGATAAAACAGCCATTTTGTACGATCTGCTGCAACAAGGTTCTGTCTATTTTCTTTCCCGCCCCCGCCGTTTTGGTAAGTCACTGCTTATTACAACCCTTGAAGCCTTGTTCAGCGGACAAAAAGCGCTGTTTAATGGTTTGGCGATTGCTGATACCGACTATGACTTTACGGCTTACCCGGTGATCAAAATGGAGTTCACCAAAGTGCAGGTGCAACAGGCAGATGATTTTAAAAAATACATCATTGCCGTCACCAATAAATATGCTGAGCAATATGACATACAACTGGATTTAAACAGTTATGAAATGCGCTTTGATGAATTGGTCAGCAAACTTCATAAAAAATCCGGTAAAAATGTGGTTTTGCTGATTGATGAATACGATAAGCCCATTTTGAGCAATCTTAATAAACCAGCATTGGCAGATGTTAAAGAAGTGATGAATGCTTTTTATTCTGTCGTGAAGTCGCTTGATGAGTCTTTACAGTTTGTGTTTATCACCGGGGTATCAAAGTTTGCTAAGGTATCGGTTTTTTCTGGTATGAATAATTTGAGTGATATCTCAATGGATAGCGACTATGCCACCCTTTGTGGCATAACCCAGCAAGAGCTGGAAAGTTACTTCGCTGATGCGATTGATGACTTGGTTGTACGCGAAGGTGATGCAGAGCCACTTAAACGGACGCAAATGCTCGAAAAAATTAAATATTGGTATAATGGTTATTGTTTTGAAGAAGATGCCCCCAGCGTTTATAACCCTTACTCTTTATTAAGCCTGTTCAGCAAAAAGAAATTTAAAAACTACTGGTTTACCACCGCCACGCCGACTTTCTTATTAAACCTGCTACAAGATAAGCAATATGACTTACGAGATTTGTCACAGTTTGCTATTGGCGAAAGTGCTTTTGCCGCTTGTGAGCCAGAAGAGATGGATGTGTTATCACTGTTGGTGCAAACCGGATACCTGAGTATTAAAGGTTATAACGATCCGTTATATGTGCTGGATTTTCCAAACTATGAAGTCAAACGGTCATTTTATGATTCAGTGGCTGCGCGTTATGCCCATGTTAACACCGGGTTAGGTCAAACGTATACCCATGACCTGTGTCAATATTTAAATATTGGCAACCTTGATGGTTTTTTCAAAACCCTGCAAAAGTTCTTCGCCAATATTCCTTATGATATTGCTATCAATCAAGAAAAATATTATCAATCTTTGTTCTACGCCATTTTTACTTTGCTCGGCTTAACCATTGATGCAGAGGTTCGCACCAATGTAGGTCGGATAGATTGCGTATTGCAGACAAATGATGTGATTTATATTATTGAGTTCAAATTAAATGACAGCAAAGAAGCGGCGTTAAAACAAATTGAAGATAAGCAATACGCCCAAAAATACCAAAACAGCGGTAAAGATATCGTTTTGCTGGGCGTCGAGTTTGATCAGGATGAACGTAATATTGGCGAGTTTATTCGGCTTGATTTAACCTAGGTGCGCTTAGCACACCCTAACTATCAATATAGTATTCACACCGCAAAAAACATATTATCAATCAACCGCGCCTTACCCAAATAAGCCGCCACCAATATCACCAGGTGTTTATCCCCAGCTTGGGCATCAGCCAAGGTATCGGCATTTTGAATATGAAAGAAATCTTCGCCTAAACCGGCATCAGTGATACGTTTGGTTGCCGCTTTGCCCACAGCAGCAAAATCAGTGTTGCCTTGCTGTAACGTCGCTTTAGCCTCTTCTAGTGCTTGGTAAATCACCGTCGCTTGGATCAACTGACTGCTGTCGAGATAGCCGTTGCGTGAGCTCATGGCTAAGCCGCTGGCTTCGCGTTTGGTGGGCGCGCCGATGATTTCAACATTCATACACAGGTCGGTGACCATATGGCGGATGATAAACAGCTGCTGATAGTCTTTTTGGCCAAAGATAGCGACGTCAGGTTCAACCAAGTTAAACAGTTTGTTGACCACGGTGGTGACACCACGAAAATGGCCTGGTCGGCTGTCGCCGCAAAATTGATCGGATAAGTCGGGTACTTCAACAATGGTTTGGTTGTTGAGATTTTTAGGATAGATGGTTTCTCGGCTGGGCAAAAACAATAAGTCGGTCTGCATTTCTTGCAGCTTTATGCTGTCTTGCTCAATGGTTTTGGGGTAAGCATTTAAATCGTCAGGGTTGTCAAACTGCATCGGGTTAACAAAGATGCTGACCACCACTTTGTCGGCGCGTTTTTTCGCTTCTTCAAATAAAGACAAATGGCCCTGGTGCAGGTTGCCCATGGTTGGCACAAAGGCGATGCGCTCGCCGGCCATACGCCATTGCTTCAGCTGCGCTCTAAGCTCAGGAATTTCACGTACTGTCTGCATCGTTGTTTGCATCATTAGTTGAATATCTGCTCTGGGTTAGGAAAGACACCTTCTTGTACTTCTTCAATGTATTTGGTGATGGCCGCGTTAATATCACCCGTCTCAGCCAAGTAGTTTTTTGAAAATTTGGGAATATAACCGGCCGAAATGCCAATTAAGTCGTGCATCACCAATATTTGTCCATCGGTTTGCGCACCAGCACCAATGCCGATGGTTGGAATTTTGATGGCAGCGGTAATGCGTGCGGCTAAATCAGATGGGATGCATTCTAATACCATCAATTTTGCCCCGGCTTCGGTTAAAGCAATGGCGTGCTCAATCATGGCGTTGGCTTTGTCTTCTTTACGGCCTTGAATTTTAAAACCACCCAATACATTGACCGATTGCGGGGTTAAGCCCAAATGCGCGCATACTGGTACACCGCGTTGGGTTAATCCTTTGATGGTGTCAATTAACCACTCGTCACCTTCAAGTTTGACCATGTTTGCTCCAGCGCGCATCAGCTCGGCTGCGGTGTCAAATGCCTGCTCTTTGGTCGAGTAACTCATAAACGGCATGTCGGCGATGACTAGCGCATCAACCGTGCCTGCGCGCACACAACGGGTGTGGTAAGCTATTTGCTCTGTGGTGACCGGCACGGTGCTGTCATGGCCCTGTAATACCATGCCAAGGGAGTCGCCAATTAACATGGCGTGGATACCTGCTGCGTCGAATATTTTGGCGAAACTGGCATCATACGCAGTAACCGTGGCGATTTTTATCCCTTTCTTTTTCATTTTCAATAAGGTAGATACGGTTTTACGGGCCATTATATTCTCTTTCCTTTTTAATTCAATTTTCTCATCCCATTGAGGGGTATGTGCGATAGCTGCTCTGTTAAGGTGCAGCCGTCATCAAATATCAATTCGGGTGCTAATTCGTGTAGCGGGTATAACACAAACTCTCGGCTGCGCATACCATAATGCGGCACCGTTAGTCGTTCATTATCAATGCTTTGATCACCATATAACAAGATGTCTAAATCCAGCGTGCGAGGCCCCCAACGCTGTGCTTTGCGTTCTCTGCCATGGTGTTGTTCAATGTGTTGAGTATGATCGAGCAAGGTGAGCGGGGCGAGGGCGGTTTCTATCGCGATAACGGCGTTAATGTAATTGGGCTGGTCTGACGGGCCCATCGGCTGGCTTTCGTATAAGGTTGATAGGGCGATAAATTGTGTTTCGGGCAGTTGCTTGATTAAGTCAACTGCCGATAATACGTTAGCCTGTGGATTGGCTAAGTTACCGCCAATGCCGATATAACAGCGGATCACTGGCTGTTGTCCGAGGGTGGCGGACTGCCTGCTGGTTTGTTGGCTGAAGCGGCTGGTTTATCTGCCCCACCACGACGTGAGCGGTTGCGATGTCTGTTGCGGCTTCTTGGCCGTTTAACATCTGCATCTGCGGCGCGTTGTGCGTCGAAATCTTGGGCTTCTTCAGCGTCTTCGTGAGAAGCATCATCTTGGCTGACTGCGCCTTGTTGATTATTGAGCTGTTTGACCATGGTGTTACGGATTTTTTCGTCGCCCTCGATAAAGTCTGTCCACCATTGTCCTAACTCGGCAAGGTCGCCGCCTTCAATTTCGCCTCTGAGTAACAAGAAGTCATAACCCGCTCTAAACTTAGGATGTTCCATCAGTTTGTTGGCACGACGTCCGTTACGACGAGGTAAGCGTAACTGCAATTGCCAGATATCACGAGAAACGGTAGAGAATCGTCGTGGTAACGCCAACGATTTGGCATGGCGAGCGAGCACGTCATTCATGGCTTGGTAACTGGCGTCGTAATAGTTGAGTCCTTTGTCTTTCATGTTCAAGTCAATTTCGCGCTCAAGCACATACCATAATAATGCGGCATAAATATAAGCTGGCGTGACCCGCTTATTATTGTTGATGCGCGAGTCGGTATTGATAAACATCTGATGAACTAGACGTTCTTGTTTGCTTTGTTGATTACCATCAAGTACTTCACTGGGGATCGGATGCATCGCCTCAAATAAGCCGTATTTGCGCATCGCCAAGTAATTGAGTTCGGCTTTGCCTGCGAGCATCAGTTTTAATGATTCTTCGAATAACCGAGCTGATGGGATGTTGGTCAGTAGGTCGGCCAGTTCAAACATCGGTGCTTCGGTTTTTGCTTCAATGGTCATGTCGAGCTTGGTCGAAAAACGTACCGCTCGTAACATTCGCACCGGATCTTCACGATAACGCGCTTCTGGGTCGCCAATCAATTCGATCTTTTTCGCTTTGATGGCGTCAATACCATGGGCAAAATCGCGGATATAAAAGCCGTCAATGGTGTAATACAAGGCATTGATGGTGAAATCACGGCGTTGGGCATCTTCTTCGATGCTGCCATAAACATTGTCACGTAATAATTGACCTTCATTGGAGTGATGAGAGGTATTGCTTTTGTTGTTGTTTTGCGGGGGCGGTTGGTCATGATGGCCCCTGAATGTGGCAACTTCAATCACTTCGCGGCCATACATAATATGGGCCAAACGAAAGCGACGACCAATTAAACGGCAATTGTTAAAACACGCTTTGATTTGTTCTGGGGTAGCGTTGGTGGCGACATCAAAATCTTTCGGTTTTTGGCCGAGCAAGATATCGCGGATACAACCACCGACTAAATAGGCTTCGTAGCCATTGTCCTGCAAGCGATAGAGCACTTTGAGGGCATTGGGACTGAGCAATTTACGTGAAATATTATGCTGATCCCGTGGGATGGCATTGGTGAATTTTTCGCTTTTTTGTCGCGAAATCTCAACCGCTGAAATGCGTTTGTCATTTGATTTGGCAGTGCTTGCCGGGACTGGTGTCGTCTCGTTGGCTGGCAGCGGTGCCTGCGTTTGGGCCTGTGCTTCAGGCTGCGCATCATCTTGGCCGGGTTTTTTGACCAGCTTGCGATAAAATTTGTTCAATGCTTTGGTTATGATAACTGCATCCTCAACGAGGCGTTAGGGGTTAAAAAGGGCGCTAATGATATACCACTTGGCGGACAAATACACCTTTCAAGACAAATGAATCTGTAACTCGGGTTCATTTGGTACTATTTGGACCGACCAGTGACGCACAGCCCATTGCAATATAGCCTCAACAGGCTGATACAGCAAGGATTGTTTATCCTCAACGTTGATGTCGAATCCTAAAAATTCTAGCACATTTATCAGAGTTTGCTGGCGTTCTTGCTGGTGAGGGTGTCGGTGGTTTTGTTGGGTATTGTGCTGTGAACCTTGAAAGACTGGTTTTGCATGGGTCTGTTTGCTTAATTTTACTCCAGGTTCAGTGACGGCCATCGGTAAATGGAGGTATTTGATTAACGGTTGCCCGAAGGTATTATACAAACTCATTTGATTTAAGGTAGTTGACAATAAGTCACTGCCTCTGACCACTTCGGTAATACCCTGCAAGATATCATCGACCACCACCGCCAACTGATAAGCCACTAATTCATCTTTGCGATAAATGATAAAGTCATCGGCAAAGCCAGCTGGATTTGCGCTTGTCACCAGACCCTGTAAGCCATCGGTGAATTGTGATACCGGAGTATCATTTTTCAACCGCACCGCGCAGTTGGCTTGATTGAGGTCTAAGTCTCGACAAGACCGTTGGTAGATGCCGGGTTGACCGCTGTCGATATAACTTTGATTAATTTGTTTACGCGTACAGCGACAAAGGTAACTTCTGTCGGTTTGGGCCAACCAATCGAGTACTTCGCGGTAAATCTCACTTTGTTGACTTTGCCACAGCACCGACTGATCCCAGTGCAGGCCATAAAGCTCTAAAGTTTTAAGGATGTGACTGGCAGACCCTGCAACTTCTCTGGGTGGGTCAATATCTTCCATTCGTACCAGCCACAACCCCTGATTGGCTTTGGCTTGCAAATAGCTGCCAACCGCCGCCACCATCGAACCAAAATGCAACTGGCCAGAGGGCGATGGCGCAAACCGACCAATATATTGCCCAGTGTGGTTTGGCGGTTTTAGTGGACTCAGCATAATTGCTTTCCTATAAAACAAAAAAGAGAGCCAAAGCTCCCTTTTTATAGATGTTAATGCAGCTTGCTGCACATCATAAAAGCGCCAGTTTTCGCACCGCGAAAAATGGCGATTTTATTGTTAACCACCCATCTGACGTTCTTTTATCTCAGCCAACGTTTTACACTCAATGCATTGATCTGCAGTGGGTCGGGCTTCGAGTCGACGGATACCAATATCAACACCGCAAGATTTACAAAAACCAAACTCGTCTTCTTCAATCAGTTGAATGGTTTTCTCAATCTTTTTAATCAGTTTACGTTCTCTGTCACGAGTTCTTAATTCAAGTGCGAATTCTTCTTCCTGAGCGGCACGATCAACCGGATCAGGATAATTGGCCGCATCGTCCTTCATATGCGTCAAAGTACGATCAACTTCTTGCTTTAATAGCGAACGTTGTGATTCAAGCAGCGTTCTAAAATGTTTGTGCTGCTTTTCACACATGTACTCTTCGCCGGGACTCTCTTTGTAGGGTTCCAAACCAGCATCAGGTAACATGCCGTAAGATTTGTCTCCACCGAGAGCTTTAGTTTCTTTGCCTTGGGGCATAAAGTGTCTCCTAATATCCAGGCACCAAAAATAATGGCGGCTATCTATAGCAAATTCATTTAGCGATAGCAATAAAAATCGCTCGCCAAGAATTAATAATAGCCGCATTTGGGTTAAACGGTTATTTTCAACGCAAAAATACACAGATGTCGCAGTCCTTTTTTTCGAAATGGTGGTTTATTTGGACCACTTGCTCTGTTGCGTTTTAGCGTGTTTAATCGTCAATTTAACGTTGTTATTGCATGGATAAAAGAAACAAATTCAATACCCAGTAATTCAGAGGTAAACTACAAACAAATGACAGTGTGTACTCGGTCTTTCTGATGTTATGGTGTTAAAGAAAAATCAATACATCGGTCAATGATAATTTCTTGTGGCGATATTTTGGTACGATAGCACAATACTTCGACGCCTTTTTCTATCGCTTCTGCCAATAAATCGGCATATTTGACATCAATGTGCCGGGCAGGACTCATTTGTTCAATACCGGTGTGTTGCACCAAAAAGAATAAAACCGCTCGGTGACCAGCCTCAACCATCGAGACCAGTTCTCTGATGTGTTTTTGTCCGCGCACGCTGACGGCATCGGGGAAATAACCTTGGCCATTTTCGCCCAGTAAAGTGACCGATTTGACTTCGACATAACAATTGGCTTGCTGATCTGATTGCAACAGTAAGTCAATACGGCTGTTTTCTTCGCCATATTTGACTTCGCTGCGCAATTGCTCATAACCGTTTAGCTCAGTGATTTGATTTTGTTCAATGGCTTCTTTAACAATATGGTTGGCTTGGGTGGTATTGATACAGAACCATTGGTCCTGGCTGTTTTTACTGACTTCCCAAGTATTGGGATATTTGCGTTTCGGGTTGGCGCTGGTGGAGTACCACACTTCATCGTCAGGGGTCGCGCATCCTGTCATAGCACCAGTATTGGGGCAATGTACGGTGAGGGTTGTTTGATCATCAAGATTGAAATCGGCAAGAAATCGCTTGTAACGCTTAATTAGTCTTGCTTGTTTTAAGATAGACGAAAATTTCATTTAGAACTCATTTGGGCTGTAGTAGACTAACCAACACTATAACATATGCAAAAAATGACAGGAACTCTGTCCTCAATGACAACAGGAACAATGGCGCAGACAATGACACAAACAATGCAAGTACAAATAAGTTCTCAAGCAGCACCCGCGCAATGGGGTGATAAAGCAATTTTATCGGCAAACAGTGACGGTTTTGTGGTTCACATTGGCGACGATAATCAACTGAACACCATTCAACGAGCGGCAAGACGGATTGAAGGGCAGGGCATCAGCCATGTGGCATTGGCCGATGCTGGCTGGTTGCTCGAATATCAATGGGCCTTTGTACAGGGATTCAGCACACCGAAAAAACTGAGTAATGTCACTTGGGCCGAAGCTTCAGAACAAGACATTAAAGAATTAAACGCCCGTTTAAAGGCGATGGCTTGGACTCGTGATGTCATTAATCAGACCCCTGATGAATTGTCTCCAGAGATTCTGGCCCAGTCGGCCGCTGATTTTATTCAGGGTCTTGCGCCACAGCACGTGAGTTATGAAACGATTGTTGGTGAACAACTGCTAGAACAACAATGGAACGGCATTCATGCGGTAGGCCGTGGTAGTGTTCGTCCTCCTGTGATGCTGGTATTAGATTACAACCCATCAGGGGATGACAACGCGCCTGTTGATGTGGCTTTGGTTGGTAAAGGTATTACTTTTGATAGCGGCGGTTATTCTATCAAGTCGAGTGAAGGTATGTTGGCGATGAAGTGCGACATGGGTGGCGCAGCCACTGTGACGGGCGGTTTGGCGTTGGCGATTGGTCGTGGCATTAACAAGCGAATTAAATTGATTTTGTGTTGTGCAGAGAATTTGATCAACGGTCATGCTTATAAGTTGGGTGATATTTTGACTTATAAAAATGGCACTACCGTTGAAGTGGTTAATACCGATGCTGAAGGGCGTTTGGTGCTGGCAGATGGTTTGATGGCGGCGGGTGAGACTGGCGCAGGATTAATCATTGATGCCGCGACCTTAACCGGTGCCGCATTGGTGGCCGTGGGGACTGAGTATTACGCCTTGTTTGGTCTGGACAAAGCGTTACAACAACGCATGTTAGGTTACGCAGAACAAGAGCATGAAGGGGCATGGGCATTGCCATTGGAGAAATTCCATCAAAACAATTGTCCGTCACCTTATGCGGATACGGCCAATAGCCGGGCACAAAAAGGCGGTGGATTTGGTGGTGCCAGTAACGCTGCTGGTTTCTTATCGCGTTTTGTACCAAACGATGGCAAAGGCTGGGTACATATGGATTTGGCATCGGCATTTAATAATAGCCCTAATGCTTTGTATTCTGCTGGCGCGTCGGCGTTGGGCATCCGTGCGATTGCACGAGCGTTAGCCAGTGAGTAATAATTCTCCAATTTAGGCTCCAGAATTAAATCAGATCCGAGACTGGCGCAGGATATTTATTCTTGTTCAAGGCAGGGAAAGGGGCGTGTAGTTGTTCTACACAACGTTTTCCCTAACGAAGAACAAGGATAAAGAGACCAGTCAGGCTCGGATCTGATTTAGTGTCGGATCCTTAAACTACCTTCTGATACAAAAAGATACATAAGGGGGGTATGCAAAGAGATTTAGATCGTTATACTAGTCGGTGTTAGATCACTTTTCACTACTTTGAATTGTTGGCTCCTTTGGAGCAAATTGGGTATTACATTGAGTTTTGGCGTTTTTTAAACGTTGGCAAGGATTGCCAGCCCTTATTTTAATTCCTGTCTTCTTTATTTTTTTATTCTCCTGTTTTTATATCAAACTAGCACTCTGACCATATATCGTCATCTTATTGTCATATTCAGTTGTTACTTTGCGCTCAAATTAAATCTAGAGTCAAATTAACTATGTCCATTATCCCCGCCAGGGATGATTCAGCTTTGCTGGATCACATTATCAACGAGCGCCAAATCACCAGCGTATTCCAACCTATTTTTAATATTCAACAACGCAATATTTTGGGTTACGAAGCCTTGTCTCGTGGGCCTCAGGGCACGCCTTTGCATTCTCCTGAGAAACTATTTGCCGCCGCAAGAGCCCATGGTCGGTTATCTGAGCTTGAATTGCTGTGTCGCAAACAGGCGATCACCTATTTTGTTGCACTGAATTTACCCGGTAAGTTATTTTTGAATGTGAGTCCTGAGGTATTACTGGATGCTGAGCACCCAAGAGGCGAGACGGTGCAGTTGTTACATTTACTGGGTTTGCCTTGTGACCGAGTGGTGATTGAAATTACCGAGCAGCAGCGGGCCGATGAGGCGCTGTTAAAGCAGGCGGTGAACCATTATCGTGAGTTAGGATTTATTATTGCCATTGATGACTTGGGCAGTGGTCATTCAGGTTTGCGTCAGTGGTCAGAATTAATGCCGGATATCATTAAAATCGACCGCTATTTTGTCGACAATTGCCATCGAGATGTGGTCAAAAAAGAATTCCTTAAGTTTATTTTTGCGCTGGCCAGTGCAACGGGGGCGTTGGTGATTGCTGAGGGCATAGAACAAGATGCCGAATTACAATTGTTGGCGTCATTGGGCATTTCATTGACCCAGGGCTTTTTGCTGGAGAAACCTAAGGAAGAACCAGTGCAAGTGTTTCCGGCGCATATTGATGTGGCTGCTGCGCTTGATAAACTTGATAGCCAAGCCGTCTTAATGTGACGACAGCCACTGCCACTGTTGTCACTGCCACAAGCGCAATCGCATTTTTTGGGCCAGTTGCACATTGCACAATCCGATGGATTCAGTGATGATATGGGACTTTCAACCAATGAGATAAAGCGTTAATGGCAGCATATACCCAGCTCAATCAACAAGACATTCAGTTTTTGGCTGACAAATATGATCTCAACATCGTCGAATTTGAGCCGCTTGAGGGCGGTAATGGTAATTCCAGTTATCTGTTGAAAACCCAACAAGCCCGTTATGTATTAACGGTTTGTGATGATAAGACCTTTGATGATGTGTTTAAAATGGGCCAGTTATTATTGCTGCTCGAAGCGCAAGATATGCCTTGTAATCGGCTGATATCACCGCTGAACAGCGAAGTGTTGACCACCTTTGCTACCAGCAATGGAGTGAAGCCAGTCATGCTTAAGGACTATATTGAAGGGCAGGTGATTGAACAACTGGATGAAACGATGTTATTTCAAGTTGGCAAGCAAGCGGCTCGATTGAACCTCATCGCGCCACCTGATTATTTGCCGACCAATCACCCTTACGGACGGCAACTTTTTCCAAAAGTTATCGGTTTGAACATTGATGCAGCCTATGAATCATGGCTGGGGGCAGAGGTTGACTATTTAGAGCAGCATATCGATGCTGATTTGCCGCGCGGTTTGATTCATGGTGATTTGTTTTATGATAATTTGTTGTTTGATGCGGTGCCAGCCCAGTCGGATGAGTCAGTTGGATTTAAGGCGATCATCGACTTTGAAGAAGCCTGTCATTACCAGCTGATATTTGAATTGGGCATGGGCATATTGGGGGCGTGTGTCAATGATGGTAAGGTCGATTTGGCCAAAGCACGGGCTTTGGTTAATGGTTACCAACAAATCAGGCCGTTAGCGTTGATAGAAAAACAAAGTTTGCAGTTGTTTGTGCGCTATGCGACCGTGGCGACGTCTTATTGGCGTTTTAACAAGTACAATATCGAAGAAGTCGGCACTGATAGAGCCGAGCATCACTGGCAAATGGTCGAGATTGCCGAAGGGGTTAGTGATATGCCAAAAGAGCACTTTTATAACGCTATTTTTGGTAAAGAATGATGTTCATTCTAACTTAATTCGCTTACCCGTCAAGGTCCCGCGCCAGCGTTTATTACCATCAATAAACAAAATCTCACCATATTCACCGTTTTTAATGCTCGAATCAATGGCAATGACTCTGCCTTGATAACGGGTTTCTATGGCGTTTTGCGAGGTATGACCGACAATCAGGTGGTTAACGCCAAAGTGGCCGAGCAATAAATCAATCTCTGCGCTGGTGGCACCGTTGTCTTGCTCTCTGCCTTTACTAGCCCCTCTACCTGCACCTCTAAAATAGCCTCTATACCAAATCGGCCCATTACTTTTATGCAAATATTTGCCCCAGCCCTGACGAGGTTGGCTTAATTCGGTTTTGACTAAATTGCGTTTAAATACTTGATTAATTTGTTCTAGGCTGCGTTTTTGTTTGGCTAAACTGGGATGAAAACCGCCGTGGGCATACAAAGCATCGTTGACCTTGACCAACACCGACTTGCTTCTTAACCAATTACCGATAATGGTGTTTTTGGCCACCAGTTGTTCAAACGGTTGGTTGAGTAATTGGGCGGTTTTGACATATTTGGGGTGTAAATAACGTAAATCACCGTTGAGTATCATCACTTCATGGTTGCCCAACAATAAGTGCAGTTTGCCGCCTGCGTGTTGTGCCTCTTGCTCTAAACGATGCAAAAACCACAGAATTTCTGTCACTTTATCACCGCGGTCAAACACATCGCCAGTGATCACAAAGTGGCCATCGGCAAATGCCCAGCGGCCTTTGCTGTTGATGATTTTATTG
>JBLGCB010000153.1:0-13053 GCA_047617105.1 Phenylobacterium sp.
AACGCCATTAAGTTTACTGAGCAAGGCAGTGTTACCGTATCTGCCACCCCCATCAATGACTGGCAATGGCTTGAAATCAGCGTTTGTGACACCGGCATAGGCATCGCGCCCGACCAATTCGGCACTATCTTTGAGTCGTTTGGTCAGGTGCACAACGCCAGCACCAACGCCCACCAACATGATGGCAGCGGATTAGGACTGACGGTCAGCCAGCAATTAGTGATGTTGCATGGCGGCAGCATTAACGTTGACTCCACCCTCGGCGAGGGAACCACTTTGCGTTTTACCCTGCCCATCGCCACAGCTGATAGCGGACCTAATCAATCAGCAGATGTGCAGCAAAGACAAGCGGATATTCTCGCCGTTGAGGCCCAATTTGACAGCTGGCAATATCAGCAGGCAGCCCATGACGGCAGCCGATTTCATCTATTACTGGTCGATGATGAATCTGAACAACGAGAAATATTATACCACCACCTCAGCAGCCGAAATTACCGCTTAACCCAAGCTGGTGGCGGCAAACAGGCATTGCAAATGATGGCAGAACAAGGCCCGTTTGATCTGATTTTATTGGATATTCTGATGCCAGATATGTCAGGTTATGATGTTTGTAATCAAATTCGCCAAACCTTCCCGGTGAATGATTTGCCGGTGATATTTTTAACCGCCCAAAATCAGGTGGTCGACGTGGTGCAAAGTTTTGCCATCGGGGCCAATGACTACCTCAACAAACCCGTGGCCAAACACGAATTACTGGCACGGGTCGAAACTCACCTTAGACTGCTCGACATCAACCGTAATCTCGAACACAAAGTCGCAGATCGTACCCATGAGCTCGAACAATCAAACCGCCGTACCACAGAGCTTATCGATGTATGCACCGAAATAACAGCTACTTTAGATCGCAATAAACTATTAGACATCGCTTTTAAACATATCAGAGAATTAATGGATGCCGATGCCCTGATGATTGGCCATTTTCAAAAACACCTAGACTGCATTATTTTTAATCTCGGCATTGAAAACAACGAATACCTGCCAACCTTTTTTGTTGGTATGGATGAACCTGCCCAACCTGCGATATGGTGTATTGAACACCGAGAGCCCGTTATCATCAATGATCTTGATCTCGATTATGCGCGCTATTTTGGTGATCAACCCCGTGGTGATCCGCTGATAGGTCGCCCCACCGCGTCGTTAATGTATTGGCCGTTAATTGTCGGTGATCAGGTCATTGGGGTATTGTCAGTGCAGAGTTACAAAAAACATGCCTATGATGCCCATCACCAAGCGCTGATTCAAACCTTGGTGCCAACATTGGCCATTGCGCTGGACAACACCGTCGCCTATCGTCAAATAGAGCAGAAAAACCGTGAGGTCAAAGAAAAACATCGTGAAATCGTCGCCACCCAGCAACAATTAGTGCAGGCCGAAAAAATGGCATCACTGGGTACTCTGACCGCAGGTGTCGCCCACGAAATCAATAACCCGACCAATTTTGTCCATGTCAGTGCGCAAAACCTTAGAGTGGATTTATCCAAGTTTCAGACGTTTTTACTCAATTTGGCGGGAGAAAACGCCGACGAAGCCATTCTCGACAGCTTTAAGGCCCGGTTTGAACCGTTATATACCCACCTCGCCACCATTGAAAACGGCACCGAGCGGATCAAAACCATCGTGCGAGATTTAAGAACCTTTAGTCAGCTTGATGCGGCGACCAAGAAAACGGTTAAAATCACCGAGCTACTCCAATCGACGGTTCACCTGATCCACACCAACTTTCTTGAGATCACCCAATTCACCACCGAATTTATGGATACCCCAGCAGTGCCCTGTTATCCTGCTCAACTAAATCAGGTATTTATGAATTTAATGGTCAACGCCTGCGATGCCATCCGCGATAAACAGCGCCAGCAACGCGAACAGCACGAAGCCGATTGCGCCAACCAAGCCAATACCACCGACTATCACAAAACAGAGCTCGGTCAAATCACCATTGGTTGCCGACTAATTGATGACAAAGTTGAGATCACCATCAAAGACACTGGTTGTGGCATGTCAGCAGAAACCCAAAAACGCTTGTTTGAACCATTTTACACCACCAAAGATGTCGGCGAAGGCACAGGTCTGGGGTTGTCGATTTCGTTTGGCATTGTACAAAAACACGAGGGAGAGTTGAGTGTTACCTCTGAATTGGGCAGTGGTACTGTTTTTACTTTGTTGTTGCCAGTGGGGGATGTCGCTTAGAAATGTATGATTGCAAGACCCCATGACCTTCTAGATCAGCCTGTTTGATCGGAACCTGATTTCAAATACATCACCAATAAAGCGATCAGTTGTAAAGGTGGCAGCACACAAAGGATCGCAATCATCAATGTACATAATTTGACCGATTTTCGTTTACCTTTTAGCAATCGATAAGCCAGAAAAGTAAATAACACTGAAAATATCATGTAACCCACAACGACATAGCCCAAAACAGTAGCATTTATATCCATATTACCCTCCCGATAAGTACAAGTTATTATTAATGAGATCGATGGTTACCAGAAAACTCTTCAAAATATCATAACCTAAAATAGCATCACCAGCATAAGTGTTGGATTTGGTTGTTATCTGATATTCAACGTTTTCAAGGGTATATTGGCCAATTTTAAAATTATTTGATACTCCTTGTAAAACTTTAACATTCGCTGCATGAATTCCTCCGCTGGCTATATTTAATTCGGCTTTATCTTTAATCGCCAAATACAACGGTGTCTCACTCACTGCGGCATAAGGTATCGATACTATGTCGGCATTGCCCGTATCAAGCATCATTTGTACGTTGGTATTATCTATAGACACATCAAGATAATAGGATAGGCCTTTTCTGGTTAACGGGATTGCACTTTGGGCTGGAAACTTAAAACTACTGGGTGTTGCCAACCTAAGTCTCAAATTAATATAATCGATTTGCAGCACGCCATGAGCGAGATAATCCATTCCGAGAATAAACTGCGCATTCATATTGGTCTTAAATATTAATAATGGCAGCCGTTTTGCAAATAAGCCGTCAATCGCGATTGTCGCTTTTCGACTCAACGCCAACTTTTTTGTTTTACCAATACCGCTAACTTCAACCTTCTCTCTACTGGCTCTAACACCGACTTCTTTTGCCAAATCACGATGAATAGCAGATATATTAGCGCCAGTATCAACAACAGCTTCAACCGCACTTCCTTTAACCTTGATTTTAACCACAATATGGCTATTTTGGATTTTAAATGGCACCCACTCAGTCAGGATGTTGGTGGCAGCATTAACCTTTGGTAAAAGAAATATTGATAATAATGCAAGAAAAAAAATGGCCACTCGCAAGTATTTAGGGTAAGTCATTGCTTTCATATTTTTTGAATGCCTACTTGGGTTCTACGCATTTGCCTGCCTTGCAATCCTTAATCGTGACCTTTCTTCTGACTTCTCTGTTGTTGAAATCCCACAATGACCGCCAATCAGAAATAGATATACCATAACGTTCACCCCAAAAATTTACAAATTTTTCAAAGCGATCCATTGAGTTAAAGGTAAATAGACCATTAACCGCCTTTATGGTTAGGGGAATCGGATTACCGTCAGCATCCGTTGCACCATGAATAGTAAACTCGACCTGATTAGCTTCGTTTTGTAATTGTCGATATTGCGATGTGAGGCTGGCAGAAGTATTTTTTGCCTGTTGCGTAGCACTTGCGCTCATCACAAATGTTTGGCGGCTTTCTGAATCATATTCAATACTATAACTACGTACAATATCGTTTTTGAAATCTATAACCTCAATAAAATCTTCGACTTGCCTGCTTGATTTAAAGGCATCAACAGCGGCAACCTTGCTTTGATAAGCAGAGCAATCAAAACACCCTAATGTTTGAGCATTAATATTTGTGCTTAGTATTAAGGATGCCCCAATCAATAACCAAGCAAAAATCTGATTTTTAACCATGTTCTATTCCCGTAATCGTTTTTTATATTTCAACCGCGCTCGAAGATACCGAAAAACACACCTAGATCAAACTGGGGTGATCACCTAAATTGGTATCACACTTATCACAGCGTTGGTAAAGTGTAGTTCTTTACAATTTTCTGAATACTGATACTGATAAGATTTTATCAGCAGTTTGGCTGCTAAGCTCAAATGCTTAAGTGGGGGCCAAATAAGTCGTTCACATTAAAAACGTGCCAACTTTGGTGCCGCTTGAATCAACGACGGCGCAATGGTACAGAATATGATTTTGTGATGCAATACATTCAGTGAGTTTAATTCGGCTCAATTGATTACTGCCTTTTTAACTCCTTGCTTCTCTTCATTATTCTCTTATAATTACCCTACTTACCAACGTTGAGATGTTGCTATGAGTCAAGATAAAGAAGATGTTATTAAAGCGCTACAGGCCAAAATTAAATCACTTGAGAACACAATTGACGACAATCAAAAAAGGCTGTTTAAACCTAAAGAAAAATGGTTCGCCAACATACACCCAATACAAAAACCCATTTACTTTATTGAGTGGCTCAGTGAGTGGTTAATCTACTATTCAAAGCGGTGGCAATGGGTTGAAGTCGTCGGGCTATTCGTTCTTTTCGCGGGGGTAGGCAGCTATACTTGGGATAAGTTTATTACACATGAAAAAGAGAAACAACAGGCCTACCAGATCATATCCACGTCAATAAGTACATCTGGATTTATAAAACTAAAAAAGAAAGCTGTAGAAGATTTAGTTTCACTAGGTGAAGATTTGAAAAAAATAAACCTCCAAGGGGATAATCTCATCGAGGCCAATCTCAGCGGGGCTAATCTTAGCGGGGCTAACCTTAGCAGGGCTGATCTTAGTGGGGCTAATCTCAATAGGGCTAGTCTTATTGAGGCTAACCTCCTTGGGACAAACCTTAAAAATGCCAGCCTCATTGGAGCTGACCTCATTGGGGCTGATCTCTCGAAGGTTAACCTTGCCGGGGCTGACCTCATTGGAGCTGACCTTAGAGCGGTAAAAAACTTGACTTGCACACAACTTAGAAGCGCCCTGTTTTGGCAGACAACCTACCGTTACAAAGAGTTTGCGTGTGGTACAAAAATACCTCAAAACATATGATATTTTAAGAACCATATAGGGTTAGGTCGATTTTTAAAGAAAACCAATGGATTAAAATAGGCAGGAGTCAGAAATTGGGTTTATTCAAAAAGAAACAACACAAAGCGCTTGCGTATAAAGCAACATTAAATTGGACAACCATAATAACACTCTTAATAGTACCCGTTGTAGGATACATCTTTACTGCCGAATGGGTTTTCAAAAAATTTGAAACACCGAACCCTGAATTTTATTTTAAACCTAATGTACTTAGCTTACCGGGTTATATTTGCATACAACCAGCCAATGATGCTGCCAAAAATTTTGAAGATGATTTGTACATGACATTGGTAGGACTAAAATATAAAGTTGGCAAGCTAAAAACAGCTCAAAAAACCACACCAAACAGCTATTGTAATAACGATTTTTGGCATTACGAATTAACAGATGCATTGCGTCTGTTTTTAAAACCAAATAAAGCACACCCAATTGCCTTTTATTTTACTGAAAATAAAAAATCTGATACTTATACTTTGGTTGTTAATCAGTCACCACCAAGTTACCAATTAGAAATTGAGCCAGCAAAAGAAAAGAAACAAGGTGCAAACCAACTTACCTCTCAAGTTAAGAGTAGCTATTTCACTGGGTACAACCAGGGTTTTGGTAATGTGAATATAGATTTCTATTTCTTAAATGGAAAAAATCCTACACCAGCAAACGTATTGTCAGGTATCGCAGTTATTGCAGAGCAGAGCTTTAAAAGTTTTGATGTTAAACTAGATGATGTAGAAACCATAGATCCACAGGACCCAAGATACTATAAGGATTATTTGAAAATTGTTTATGAGGATGGGTCGAAGTTAAGCAGTAGTGCAACAATTACGTATGCCAACTTAATAAATGGTATCAAATTAGCGTTCACAGCCAATAAGTCATCTGGCCAATCACAATCGTTATTAATTAAATCCCCAAAAATAGAACTCAGTCCACGGTCGAACAATCCAACAACGCCAGACAACAGTTTTGTTGTAGAACTTAATTTAGTTCAATACACAATGATCAACAAAAACAAACACGGTAGTCCCCCAGTATTGTTGAGTTTAGCCCTAGATGGCTCTAGCTATAAGCTGGTGTGGGAAATAGACAAAGAATCCAATATCACAACAAATGCGCCAGCGACTATTTTAAGAGATGGTGAGTCAATTGGGGTTTCCTTAGATAATACGTTTCACGATGAAATTGTAACGGACATCTCTATTGATAGCTATCAAGTTCATATTAAGGGTGAAAATGGTATTTTATATGGTAGTAATATCATTACAGATATTCCAAGTCTAGAAGTGAAATTACCTGAGCAAGAACTAGCGAAAAGCCTTAAGATAAAAAACAATTTACTTTATCAGTTTTGTGGTGAGGTTTCAGGGCTAATTGGTTCAGGTAAGCCAGGTTATGGTCCAAACTCAAGGCTAGAAGCACTGCGATTACTGCTATTAACAACTCAAATGAAAGCTAAGAGTCCCAATGTATTACAAAGTGATGAATGGCAAAGTAAAGTCGCATCTGCACAGGCTTGTAATATCATAGAACACCCCTCTTTTTTCGGTATGGTGGGGTTAAAACAGAAGTATATACATAATATCTGTTGTTCCACTAAATCATCATTTCTGCATCTTGTAGATATATTAATAATACCCGGTAAAAACAACGATAAAAACGAATTAGAAAGAATAGGATATGGGCCCAATAAGAAACTAGCGTTTCAAGTTATCACAATAATGGAGGCAAATAACTATTTTAATCTAAACGGTGCACGAGTGGAGCGGCTTAGATTGCTGGAACCACATCCACGCCCTAAAAAATCTACATATTATGACTATGATGATATAGAGTTCCCCCCATAACATAAAGAATTGGGAAGTTAAAATATGGCATGAAATAGTCACTTTAGCAAGCAAAGAAAATGACTGTTAGCTTGATGCTGCGACAAAAAAAACCGTTAGAATCACCGATCTACTCCAGTCGACAGCTCACCTGATCCGCACCAATTTTCTTGAGATCACCCAATTCACCACCGAATTTATGGATACCCCAACCAAGCCAATACCACCGACTATCACAAAACAGAGCTCGGTCAAATCACCATTGGTTGCCGACAAATTGATGACAAAGTTGAGATCACCATCAAAGACACTGGTTGTGGCATGTCAGCAGAAACCCAAAAACGCTTGTTTGAACCATTTTACACCACCAAAGATGTCGGCGAAGGCACAGGTCTGGGGTTGTCGATTTCGTTTGGCATTGTACAAAAACACGAGGGAGAGCTGAGTGTTACCTCTGAATTGGGCAGTGGTACAGTTTTTACTTTGTTATTGCCAGTGGGGGATGTTGCTTAGAAAAACCGCGACTCGATCGCGGTCAGGTGGGTGTTAGGTGCTAGGTGTTAGGTGTTAGGTGTTAGAGCATGAACGTCCAGATAACAACCCGTCTAGGGTTTTAATATCGCTGAAACATGTCGCTTTCTTAGCCACCATAAATTTATCCTATATTTCATATTCCGCAAAAAACTGGTGCTTTTAATGCCGTGATGACCACCGTTTAAAGCAGCGATGTCACTGGTAAACTCTTTATTTTCTGTTATAGGGTAAGGGCGCACGCCTAATACCGACAATGCCAACTCACTGCAAAATTGCAAATCAATATCAACCGGTCGATAGAACTTATCTCTGCTCAAAAGTTTTTTGGCACCACTAAGATTAATGGTATAACCGGTGGTGCAATTGGGGATTTTTTTAAAGCTGACCAATTCAAAATTATCACTGATTTGCTTAGTCTGTTCTGGAGGATGGTCACGGTTATCTGCCAACTTAATTAAATCGTATTGTTTAAGCTGCTCAATGTCTGCAAACAAAGCCGGAAAATTATCTTCAATGACCATGTCATCTTCCAACACCACGGCAAATTCAACATTTTCAGCCACCATTTTTCGCCAAATATTGCGATGACTCATATAACAGCCGATTTCGCCCAAACTTAAATCGGCGCGAAAATGGCTTTTATTCAAATCTGGGGCATATTCTTGTTGAATCTGTTCGGGCGACAAATCAACCCCTTTTACTGCTGATATACGTTCATATGCCACATTAAAAGCAACCAGTTGTTGATTCATAGTTTCCATTCTTTGCGGACTATCATCTAAATTAACAACATATACAGGACATTGATTGATTTTTGACATATAACCTAACAGCAGACAAAAGAAGTGGAAGTGACCATAGCAAACACGATTGAAGAAAGCTACTTCTTAACCTGAATTCGACTTAACAATGGGCCGTCTAATAACGCTCACTATAAACGGGGGCCACTGACAGCCCCCTATTATTTAAGGCGCAAATGGCACGAAAAATTCGCCTGTGGTTGTATTACCACACCAAGCCATTTTAGCGGCCCCAGCATTTGCCGATAAACATTTTTGTGAATTTACATTTTGTATTTGAATACCACCACTTAAGGATTTAATCTGCCAATACTGATCTTCTGAGCGGTTATTGCTGCTGGTTGATTCTCGTGAATATTGAAAAACCTCTCTGCCAGTTTCGGTATTGCCACAGCAACCGCCTTGTACTTCAAGTATTTTTTGATTGGCGTCACCATCCGCATCAGTGTTGATTGCCTGGATGATATAACCTCTTGATAGTGGAAAATCATTGGCGTCGTAATCTATAGCAGCATCAATAAAGGCAAATTTTTGCGAAGCGCTGTTGCTATTGCAGTATGTATACGCCACATCGGCTTTATTGGATGTACTATTGTTTTCGATATTCAGGCAATACTGAGCAGTGCGCAGTGATACCACTGGAGGTAATTCGGTTTGAGTAAAATACTGTTGTTTTAATCTGCCCGAATAAGCCCAATTAGGATTTCTATCGCCAGATGAACCATCACCTCGGCCCCGTTGAATTAAAAAGTCACGGTATTCACTCACCCCAGGGGTATTGCTGGCTTGGACTTTGTAGGTTGAAGATAACCGACCCAACGACTGAATATTTGGTCCGTGTGAATGCACTTCATAATTGTCGGCGTACAAACAATACATCACCACATGGTTCTTGGATGAATCCTTGAAATAACGTGGCGCATCAACACTATCGGCCGAACTTCTCGAATGCACTCTTGGTGAAACAAACGCTTTAGCCTGATCGCCTGAAGCGACAATATAGTCGTTCAGTTCGCGGTTTTCTGCCAACGGATCAAACAACACCACCATGATCTTTCCTGTTAACTGACCTAGCGTTGGCCAGCCGTTTTTGGCCGCATCCCTTAGGGTTCGAAAATTACCTTTTAGATCTGAAGGTTTGTAAAGAAAATCGCCCAGTTCGGCGGTGATCAATGCATCTAATGCTGCTGGTGAATGGTACCAGTCAGAGGTTAATGCATTATCCTTTAATTCGAGCCGAAGGGTGATTAAATGATGGTTTGGATAGTCGTTATGAAATTCTCTTATGGTAGCCAAACAATCAGATAAGTTGGCTGTGTTATACCGGCTGTTGTGCAATCGACAATTAGAATAACTGCTACTTGATTTGTGTTTAACGCGCCAATCTCGTTGATTATTACCGCCTAACACACCAGATGAGTGTATGTCGATTTCAATATCGGTGGTGACATCTCGTAAGATACTATACAGATTAATATCCTTGGTCTCATAGGCGTTATGTAAACCCCATTGAAACCATTGGGTTAAGGGCGTGTCATCACTTCTTAACACCGGATTAATTAAAACGCCATTGTGGATGTATTCACCATACTGACCTTTATAAAACTCCAACCCCACTCTGCCAGAGTTTGGGTTTTTATAAAAATTTTCAAATTTGCTAAAGCCAGTGGTTAGCAAAAAAATGCCAACGATGCTTATTAGTTTGATGAGTTTCATCAGTTTATCCTTGTTGGGGGTAAATTAGGGTGTTAAATCAAAGGGTTGATATGGCAGGGTGATTTCATTGTCACAATAATACTTATTTTATGACACCAGCCGGGAGCGGTTTAGCAAGATGGGAAAATAAAAGGGGCCGCTTGACCCCTTTATAGCATTAACGGATGACGTTACTGCGATTAAAAGTTTAAAAACTTTAAAGAAGAAAGATCATCATTAAAGTTGATATTTCTGAAGTCAGACTCGTCACCAAGTACGACTCTGTAACTGCCTTTATAGTAATCATCCTTATACAAAATAGCGCCAGATGCATTGATTATTTTGACTGATGATGCTGCATCATTAAAATCTGCTGAAATACGAAGACTGGTAGTGTCTCCAAGAATGACTCTATACGAACCACGGTAATGGCTGTCTTTATATAAAATCATCATGCTTAAACCTAGGTTCATTGCAGTATCAAACTTTTCTACACTTATATTTTCTAAATTTTCACGTACATCCTGAACAAACGAAGCATCTAAATCAGCGCTTGTTACGACTTCAGTCTCAACCGCTAAAGCTGATGTAGAAGCTAAAATTAAAGAAAGTGCACAAAGTGTTTTTTTCATTTTTGTTCCTTAAGTATTAAAAATTACTATATTGATGGTTCGATTAAATTCGCTAAAAAATTGGCAGTATTGGTTTCACCGCTACAGCCAATGCATTAGCTAAACTAATCATAACAATCAAAAAATAATGCGTCAAGCACCTTGTACTATAAAGATACAAGGGACAAGTGAATGATTTTAACCCCGTTTTATAACATCGATAAATTTATAGAAAAATGATGAACAGCTGAATTGCGCGCTTTGCTTAAACTTTTCGACCCAAAGGATGAGCGTTATATCTGTTGTTATCAATATCGGATAGTCAGTTAAATCAAGCACTAAATATTCAACAACCTTTCATTTGAAACTTACCTTTATCACTTACTAAAATACATTGAGATACAATAAAATACATTTAAATACAATAAGTTACTACTAATAGCCTTTAGAGTGAGGTCTAATGAAAAATACTGTCACTCTAGACCCCAGAGCAAGCCCAACCAAAATAAACAGTTGTAATAGCAACACAGCAGGTTCAATAATCAGCTTGTGCTGGAATATCCAACGACAAGGGTCAATTCATATGCTGATGGCTTAAAGCTAAGCCTCTTGTCAACTCATTTACTACAGGGTTAATTTTCACTATCACTACGAGAATATTTAACTGGTTATAAATTAAAATCGATTGTCACAATGCATTAATAAAACTAATGCATGTTTGAGAAACAAAAATATAACATTAATCAATCAGAGTACATCGAGATAAAAAACTGAGCAGGAGGCTTCGAGAATGTGAAAGTTTGCTGCAGATGGCCGCAAGTTAATGGCAGATCAACCTTTGAGGTTTGAGGTTTGAGGTTTAACTGTAAAGAAGGTTGGTCAAGCATCGGGTAGGCGATAGATAACTTCAACAGTGCCCAGTTAGAACGTAGAGGGTGACAAACACAGTATAAAAATGTGTATCCCTATTTACTCAGAACCGCCGTGGCGTCGGTGCTATGACGGCGTATTTGCTCAAATAGCTTGTTCGCTTCGTTATATTGGCCATTGTCAAATAACGCAGAACCCAGCAACGAAGCCGCCTGTGCCGAACCATTATGATCTCTTTTGACCGCTTGTTGTAGCGCCTGTACTTTTCGTTTGCCGGTTAGTACGCTTCAGCTAACCTCATTAGACTCGGCACATCAGTTTTGTTTGCGAGACGTTTAATTAACGCATCACATTGTGGTTGAGACTCTGGTAATTGTTCCGCGCAAAGGCTATTGACTTGAGCATAAAAGACCCGTTCATTGCCATCGACGAAAGCAGCGGTATTATCTTCAAACACTGCTGCTGATGCGCTTGTCGTATATAATGACAACATCAAAAAGGTTAATGCTGATATAGGATGATGTATCATGGCCAAATGCCCTCTTACTCCAGCAATTTCAACTGTTCAAGACTATCTAAACGGATAATCGCATTATCCGTATAAAGCTTTATCTGCTGGCCTGTTGTCTCAATGCGACTAACATCAATGCCCTTGTTTTTTGAATTTGAGATAAAAGCTTTATTGCTCAGCTGATGGGTTTTGATGTCGAATTTGTTTGATTTTTGATTGTAAATCGCATTAATAATCTTAGGAATTTGATTCCCTGATCGAATCAAAAAAACAAAAGCATCATCTCGATACCATGCAAAATCTCCATAAACACCAACTCTTTGGGTTTCATCAGTGATCCAACCATAACCCGGCTTATTATAATCCCCCAAAGGGAATACTGGAATACCGACTTTTGTCTGGTTATTTTGCAGGCTTGTTGGGGCTTTCTTCAATTGCTCTCTCTGCGCCAACGTTCTATTTTCAATTGGGCTTTTAGTCAAATCGTAAGCCACAGTAACTCCAGCAGGTTTACCATACTTTGATGTTTCATAGCGAGCTCGCCATTGTTTATAGACAATAAAGCGACCATCAGGAGACGTTTTGGCAAAAAATCCCCACAGGTTGTCTATAACTTCCCCTGTCAGTTTATTGAGTATAAGCATGTGATAATTATTATTGCTCGTCAATATAATGGTAAGCCTATCTTGGTAAATAATGGCATCCACCATCCTCTGGCTTGGATTTATTTTATGTTGGTAACTCAATCGGTTGCTATTCATATTCAAATAAACGGCTACTGTCGCTTCCGATTTATCTTTCGACTGGCCAATATAATGCACTTTCGCGCCTTTTACATACACAACGTCTACTGAGTCCGTGGTATGAGAAAACGCATTGGTAGTCAAAAACCAGCTTGTGATAAATATTATAAAAGCTTTCATTTTCAATCCTCTATGGCAATTGATACTTCACCCGGTTGGAATGAACCAAACTAGAACCAACATAAAAACCCTCTCTTCCGAATGTTGTAAATATAGCCTTGAACTTAACAAAAGATTGCCCCTT
>JBLGCB010000154.1:0-13019 GCA_047617105.1 Phenylobacterium sp.
AATCCACCACCATCGGGGTGATCAGTTCTTTGGTCAATAAACGGCCGGTAGCGTCAAAATCAATGGTTATGACATCGATACTGATTTAGAACTCGCCAAAGCACAATTGGGTTTGGTGCCGCAGGAATTTAACTTTAATCAGTTTCATAGCGTATTGCAGGTGGTGGTTGATCAGGCGGGTTATTATGGCGTGCCTCGTAAACTGGCGTTGCAGCGCGCTGAAAAATACCTCAGTCAATTGGATTTGTGGCAAAAGCGCAATGAAAAATCCCGCAACCTCTCTGGTGGTATGAAACGCCGTTTGATGATTGCCAGAGCGCTGATGCATGAACCGCAAATTTTAATTCTTGATGAACCCACGGCTGGGGTTGATATTGAGTTGCGTCGTTCGATGTGGACATTTTTACAAGACCTCAATAAACAAGGCGTGACCATCGTTTTGACCACTCATTATCTTGAAGAGGCTGAAATGTTATGTCGTAATATTGGCATTATCGACAAAGGTATCATTGTCGAAGATACCTCGATGAAGCAATTGTTGGCCAAAATTGACAAAGAAACCTTTGTGTTAGATTTGCCAATAAACAGCGCCGTGCCGACCTTAACAGATTATGCTTTTCGGGTGATTGATGATCATACCCTAGAAGTCGATTTGCACAAAAATCAGAGTATTAACAGTATTTTTAACCAGTTGAGTGAGCAGGGCATTGATGTTCTGAGTATGCGCAACAAGGCTAACCGACTCGAAGAGTTGTTTATTGGTTTGGTGAATCAGCAGGAGAGCGCATCATGAGCTTGCAAGTCAATCGAATCGCATTACAGACCATTTTCTTTAAAGAATGCCATCGTTATCTAAGAATATGGGTGCAGACCCTAGTTCCACCCGCCATCACCATGAGTTTATATTTTGTTATCTTTGGTAACTTGATTGGCTCGAGAATTGGCCAGATGGGCGGATTTAGCTATATGGAATTTATCGTGCCGGGATTGATTATGATGTCGGTGATCACCAACTCCTATACCAACGTTGCCTCATCGTTTTACAGTAATAAGTTTCAGCGTAATGTTGAAGAGTTGCTGGTGGCCCCGGTATCGAACTATATCATCGTGCTCGGTTATGTTGGTGGTGGTGTTAGTCGGGGCATAATGGTTGGTATTATTGTTACTTTGATATCGATGTTTTTTGTTGATATTCAAATCCATAATATTGCGGTGTTGATAGGGATGGTGATTTTGACGTCGACATTATTTTCACTCGGTGGCCTTATCAACGCCATCTTTGCTAACTCCTTTGATGATATCAGCATCATTCCGACTTTTATTTTGACGCCGTTAACCTATCTTGGTGGGGTGTTTTATTCTATCACTTTATTGCCAGAGTTCTGGCAGGGCGTATCGAAGGCCAATCCCATTATTTATATGGTTAACGCCTTTCGTTATGGCTTTTTAGGTGTTAGTGATATTGATGTTTGGGTGGCTTTTGCCATGGTGAGTTGTTTTGTCGCGGTATTGTTTGCTGTTGCGTTAGGCTTGATTAATCGCGGCATTGGATTGCGTTCTTAGAAAAGAAGCAAGATGGGCGTTGTTTATGCCCACCGATATTGGTGATCATTCAGTGATAACCATTTGGTCGTTTTGTTGTTCATTGGCTTGATACGCCACAATCACGATATTATTACCTGTCTCATTAATATAAGCATGAGCCGCGGTTTGGGTTTCGTTGATCAATTCATAGGCAATATACTGTTGGGTTTCGTGAGCCAGTTGAATCACCGGGTCTTGAAGCTTCTTAAAGTTATAAGTGAACTTATAGGTTTGCATTTTGGCAGTACTGACAACAGACTCTTCGGCGGTTGCATTAAAACCCAGTGCCAGTAAAGCCGCAGTTGCCATAGTAAGTGTGCGATTGACGTTTTTCATGATCTGAACCTCTGCTATAAAAATGGATATGTTTAAGAACTCTTATTATTAAGATAGACCAAGTCGGCAAAAAGTTTAAATTGGCAGTGTTGCAAAATATGTTGATTGCTGGCTTTTCAACCAACTTGTTACATTTTGCGCCGTTTAACGCAAAATAAAACCCTTTAACGCGGCATAAAATGTTTGCCGTTCTGGCTTGATCCCTCTGTCGATTAGACGATAATACTCCCACGCAATATAAACGAGGTCAAAAAAACGATGGAACAATTTGATGTTATCGTAGTGGGCGGCGGCATGGTCGGTGCTGCGACCGGTGGACTGTTGGCCAAAGAAAAGCTATCGGTATTGGTGATTGACGCCTTTAATGCTGACCAATTCACTTTTGACCCATCGCCAGGATTACGTACCTCTGCATTTAACCGCTTTTCTATTAATATCTTAAAATCATTGGGGGCTTGGCAACATGTCACGCCTGAGCGTCGTTGTGCTTATACGGGTTTGCAAACTTGGGAAGATGAAAAAGATGCATTAATGTTCAGTGCTGCTGACAGTGGGGTTGATTACCTAGGCCATATCCTCGAAAACAATTTGGTGCAACAGGCTTTATGGCAAACATTTGACCCGTTGAATATTACCGTGCGTAGCCCAGCGACGGTTAAAGCGATTTGCCAGCACTCTGACGAGGCTATTGTCACTTTGGATGATGGCAGTGAAGTCAGCGCTCGTTTGGTGGTGGGTGCCGATGGTGCTAACTCTCGTGTTAGGCAACTGGCCAATATTGGCACTGAAGGTTGGCAATATCAACAACATTGCATGGCGGTGACGGTGAAGATGGATGAAGCGCATCCGCCCACCACCTGGCAACAATTTCATCCCACTGGACCACGGGCATATTTGCCCTTGTTTGGTCAATATGCGTCGTTGATTTGGTACGATCATGCCGATCGCATTGGCCAGTTAAAACAACTTTCTACTGAACGATTAACGGCTGAAATTAAACAAGCCTTTCCTGAGCGTCTAGGGGGATTTACCTTGTTGGATAAAGGCGCATTCCCACTCACCCGAATGCACGCCAAACGTTATTATGCTGATCGAACGGTGTTGGTGGGCGATGCTGCACATACCATTAACCCGCTGGCCGGACAGGGCGTTAACCTAGGTTTTAAGGATGCCGCACAATTGGCTCAATGCGTGGTTGAGGCGGTGAACCGTGGTGAAGAGCTTGGTAGCACTGATGTACTGGTTAAGTATCATCAGCGGCGTTACAAAGCCAATTTATTGATGATGTCAGCGATGGATATTTTTTATTTGGGTTTTTGCAATGACAGCAAGCCGTTATCGCGGTTGCGCAATTTGGCATTATCGTTGGCGAATAAAGCTGGGCCATTGAAGCGGCAGGTGCTGAAGTACGCGGTGGAATAAAATCTAAAACTTGCGATGGAATGGCGTAGGGTGGTCACTGCGCGAGATTGTTGATTTAATCGCCGTAGGATGGTGTAGAGCGCAGCGAAACCCATCATTGGTGTCAGAATTAGTCTTAAAATCGCCATTTATGGCCAAATTCTGATGGGTTTCGCCTTAGGCTCTAGCCATCCTACGGTCACAATGGACTTTTTCAACAACCTCGCGCACCATTAACCGAAATGTCGGACCAGAGGACTTACGACAAAACCCCATTATCATAATGTTAGCGGTGCATGGCACAGTGACCTAAAAGAATTATTCTCAAACCCTAAACGTAAGAAAACCCGACAACACAGAATGTTACCGGGTTTAATATGGCTGGGATACCAGGATTCGAACCTGGGGATGACGAGATCAAAACCCGTTGCCTTACCGCTTGGCGATATCCCAATTGTACATCGATGAGAGCACTTTAAATAAAAAGTCTATCATCTAATCAATGGTGCGAGAAGAGAGACTTGAACTCTCACATCCTAAGATACTGGAACCTAAATCCAGCGCGTCTACCAATTCCGCCACTCTCGCTTGATTTAGTCGTCTTACACTTACTATTTCTTTCTTAAACTCTTAGAGCTAACCAACTGTAAATGGTGGCTAAAGCGGGATTTGAACCTGCGACCCCATCATTATGAGTGATGTGCTCTAACCAGCTGAGCTATTTAGCCTTTTTAGTAATTACGTCGCAATCATCTTTTGCCTCTTAACTGCGTTATTTTCGTACTCAAACAGTTACATATATTCATATGCGCCTATTCTCCGTGCGAAAATGCCTTGTTCTGAAGCAAAATCTTATCGCTCTTAAAACTACTATCTTTACAATAATGATTGAATGAATTCATACAATCATTAAATATGGCTGGGATACCAGGATTCGAACCTGGGGATGACGAGATCAAAACCCGTTGCCTTACCGCTTGGCGATATCCCAATTGTACTTTTTATCTATCGACTCACTCATAAAACATAGTCAATAAATGGTGCGAGAAGAGAGACTTGAACTCTCACATCCTAAGATACTGGAACCTAAATCCAGCGCGTCTACCAATTCCGCCACTCTCGCAAATTTGTTACTTCACACATTTAACAGACAACAACACTATTAAAAAAGACCATCTAAAAAATGGTGGCTAAAGCGGGATTTGAACCTGCGACCCCATCATTATGAGTGATGTGCTCTAACCAGCTGAGCTATTTAGCCTTTTGTTCTGTTTGGCTGTGTTAACCAAGTGGCGCGTATTATGCTGATAAGTGGTTTGGTCGTCAACACCTTTTTTATTAAATATGACGTTTTTATTTCGTTTGGATAAAATTTATTCGTGCACTGTATAACTATGGCGCGAGTGGGGGGAACCCAGGGCTTATTTGGTGGCTTCGAGACCGATTTCGTTATGGCGTTGGTGTTGTCACAGAGATCGCTTTGTTTGGCTTTTGCTCTTAAAACCAATAATTGCCCGCCGCCTTTTTATTTCGCCCACGAAATAAAAAGGCGGCGGGCAATTATCTAGACATTAAAACGGAAGTGAACCACGTCGCCATCTTTAACGATGTAATCTTTGCCCTCAAGACGCCATTTACCCGCCTCTTTGGCACCACTCTCACCATTGTTGCCAATAAAGTCGTCATAGGCGACGACTTCGGCGCGAATAAAGCCTTTTTCAAAGTCGGTGTGAATCTTACCAGCAGCCTGTGGCGCGGTGGCATTGACGGGGATGGTCCAAGCACGTACTTCTTTAACACCAGCGGTAAAGTAGGTTTGCAAGTGCAGCAGGTCGTAGCCCGCGCGGATCACTCTGTCCAAACCTGGCTCTTCTACGCCCATCTCTGCTAAGAACTCGGCTTTGTCTTCTTCGTCCAGTTCAGATATTTCAGCTTCCATAGAGGCGCATACCGCGACCACCACTGCATTTTCGGCTTGTGCAAGAGCTTTAACCTTGTCTAAGAATGGATTGTTTTCAAATCCATCTTCACTGACGTTGGCAATGTACATGGTCGGTTTGATGGTCAAAAAGTTGAGATAAGCTATCGTGGCTTTTTCATCTTTGGTTAATTCCAAAGAGCGTAAAGTTAGACCTTCATCCAAATGCGGGGTGACTTTTGTCAATGTGGCGATTTCTGCCTTGGCATCTTTATCGCCGCCTTTGGCTTTTTTGCTGCCTTTTAGAATCGCTTTTTCAGCGGTATCCATATCAGCCAAAATCAGCTCGGTGTTGATGACTTCGATATCGTCTAACGGGTCGATTTTTCCGGCGACATGGACGATATTTTCGTCTTCAAAGCAGCGTACCACATGACCAATGGCTTCGGTTTCGCGGATATTGGCCAGAAACTTGTTACCCAGACCTTCACCTTTTGATGCGCCTTTGACCAATCCGGCAATATCGACAAATTCCATGGTGGTGGGCAAAACCCGTTGTGGGTTAACGATGGCGGCCAGTTTGTCCAACCGCAAATCTGGTACCGGTACTATGCCAGTATTTGGCTCAATAGTACAAAATGGAAAGTTTGCCGCGTCAATGCCAGCGTTGGTTAATGCGTTAAACAGGGTTGATTTGCCGACGTTGGGTAAGCCAACAATACCACATTTGAATCCCATGAGAATTACCTTTATCAATATAAATAGAAAATTTGAAATGTTAACGAAAAAGCGGGCCTGCTATGCATCACGTAGGGTGATTTTGCCATTAAAGGCAGGCTGGCCCTGAACAAAATATGCCGAGGCTGACGTGACCTACGTTTGAACTTTAAACGAGTGCAAACGCTGCTGTGCTTTGACTAGGCCATCTTTGGCCAGAATATCAAAGCAGCGGGTGGCCTCATCAATCACATCATCAATTAATGTTTGTTCGCTTTTGGGTGCTCTGCCGAGTACCCATCCGATGACTTGTTCTCTGCTACCGGGATGGCCGATGCCAATCCGCAGACGATAGAAATTGTTGTTGTTACCTGACTTGTTAATAATGTCTTTTAAACCGTTGTGGCCGCCATGACCACCACCTAGTTTTATTTTGCCGACGCCCGGGGGCAAATCGAGCTCATCATGGGCCACCAGAATGCTTTCAACCGGAATTTTAAAAAAATTGGCCAATGCACTGACGGATTTACCGCTAAGGTTCATAAAGGTGGTGGGAATTAATAATCGATATTCTTGGCCATGGACGACAATTTTGCCGGTCAGACCGTGATATTTATGGTCGGGTTTTAAAACAGTATTATGAAATGAGGCTAAAGACTCAACAAACTGACCACCGGCATTGTGCCGGGTATTGGCGTAATCGGGGCCTGGATTGGCTAGGCCGACGATAAGTTGAATTGCAGTACTCATAAAATTACCTTTATTGTTTGTAGTGGTGAAAACAACGGATGAAGAATGGCATCTTGTTAGTCCGACAATTCAACGGTTGTCACTATCCATCGCACTTTAGCACGCTGAACAGTGACACTCTGCGCAAAAAGCTAAAACTGATTACTCAGCTGAAGCTCCGGCTGCGGCTTCTGCTGTTGCTGCATCTTCTTCTTCATCTGCTGCGTTGCCACGAGGAGTATGGATGTTAACCAATGCTTGGTCATGTCCTTCACCTTTAGCCAATTCAACTGAAGCAACACCTTCAGGTAAAACAACATTAGAAATGTGCAGTGACTGACCGATTTCAAGGTTAGCAACGTCAACTTCAATGAACTCTGGCAAATGTGCTGGCAAACAAGAAATATGAATGTCGTTGCTCAGGTGATTCAAAATACCACCCGCTTTAAGCGCTTCATTAGTGTCTTCGTTAATGAAGTGTAAAGGCACAGTGGTTTGCAGTTTGTGATCGGCGCTAACACGTTGGAAATCCAAGTGCATAACGCTAAGTCTGAACGGGTGACGCTGCATATCTTTAAGGATACACTGAATCGGCTCACCGCCAACGTTAACAGTCAGGATGTGAGAGTAAAACCCTTCATTTTCCTGAGCTTTGATCACATGTTTGTGTTCAAATGACAATGACACCGGATCTTGTCCGCCGCCGTAGATGATAGCCGGAACACGTTGCGCGTGACGTAGGCGGCGGCTCGCACCTTTCCCCTTGCCTGTACGAACTTCTCCGTCTAATGTATAAATTGCTTCTGACATTTGTCGATACTCCAAATAAAATAAATAGATGCTTTTCTTTTGCGACCAAAGAAAAACGGTTCCTCGAAAAATTGAGGCGCGGCATAATAGCATGTTCAATGGTGCAAAACAAAAAAAGATGAACATCAAAGATGTTCATCTTTTTTTCAACGTTTTATAAGCGTCGCAGACAATCACTAATCTCGGCGAAGTATGAGCCGAGATTAGCCGAGAGTTAGTCAAACATGGCCGAGATTGACTCTTCATTATTGACCCGGCGAATCGCCTCGGCCAACATATCACCCAAGGTCAGTACTTTAACTTTTTCAATCGCAGCCATGGCTGAACTTAATGGAATACTGTCGGTGACAATCAATTCGTCAATCACTGATTCGGCGATGTTCTGTGGTGCCGAACCTGAGAATACTGGGTGAGTGGCATAAGCGAATACGCGTTTGGCACCATGTTTTTTCAGCGCTTCGGCAGCTTTACATAAGGTGCCGCCAGTATCAATCATATCATCAACGATAATACAGTCACGGCCTTCAACATCACCAATGATGTGCATTACCTGGGCAACGTTGGCTTGTGGACGACGTTTATCGATGATCGCCAATTCACTGTCGTTTAGTAGCTTAGCCACCGCACGAGCACGAACAACACCACCAATATCAGGAGAAACGACGATAGGGTTTTCGAAGTTACGGCTTTTCATATCATCTAACAAAATCGGGGTACCAAACACATTATCGACTGGTACATCAAAGAAACCCTGAATCTGCTCTGCGTGTAAATCTACCGTTAATACCCGGTCAACACCGACGCTAGACAGAAAATCAGCCACAACCTTGGCGGTGATTGGCACCCTAGCAGAACGAACCCGACGGTCTTGACGCGCATAACCAAAGTAAGGGATAACGGCGGTGATCCGGCCAGCAGAGGCACGGCGTAATGAATCAATCATCACAATCAGTTCCATCAAATTGTCATTGGTAGGCTGACAGGTTGATTGAATAATGAAGGCATCTGCGCCACGCACATTTTCATTGATTTCTACCGCAATTTCACCGTCGCTGAAACGTCCGACGCTCGCGTCTCCGATGGAAATATCTAAACGCTTGGCAACCCGGTCGGCTAACTTTGGTATAGAATTACCGGTAAAAAGTTTCATATCTGGCACAGTGAAATCCTCAGTACTTAATGGTTGGGATGATTTGCAGGCGCCGACTAAACGGGGCAATACCTGCTCAAATCAACAGTCTAGTGCACTATTGCACCGACCCTTAACTGTTACTCTTGCTTCATCGCCTGATTTAAAGCGGTTAACGTCGGCGAGACATTAAGCCCTTTGGCGATGAATATTGACATGTTCTGGGGTAGATAAGCCTTTGTTTTTGCTAAGGCTTGTTCGGCATCCGCGCGGTCTGTGAAGACGCTAAACACACAAGCCCCGGTTCCTGTCAATCGAGTCGGGGCGTATTCTAACAACCGCTCTATGGTATTGGCAACCTCGGGATACAGCTTTTTAACCAATGCTTCGCAATCATTGCGGCTGTGGTCAAAATGGTACTTTGCTGGACTAATGGTTGCGGTATCTCTGGGTAAGTCAGGGTGAGTGAAAATTTTTGCTGTACTGACATGGCAATCGGGTTTGGCCACTAGGTACCAACATTCAGGGGGGGAATAAGGGGTGAACACTTCACCAACACCCTCGGCGAATACCGCATGGCCATGGATAAATACTGGAATATCTGCACCGAGGCTTAAGCCCAATTTGGCCAGTTCTGCGGTGGACAAACCCAATTGCCATAACTGGTTTAATGCCAGCATGGTGGTTGCGGCATCCGATGAACCACCACCAACGCCGCCACCCATGGGCAAAATTTTGTCGAGATGGATTTTTACCCCTTGCCCCAATCTTGGTCTAAGTGGCTGCAATAACTTGGCAGCACCAATAATCAGATTGTCATCATTGACCAACTCACTGTTATCGCAGCTGAGCTGAATTTGGCCGTCGTCTGTGGTTTCAAAAGATAAAGTATCGGCGTGATCTAAAAAGATAAAAATGGTTTGTAAGTCGTGGTAACCATTGGCCCGTTGACCATTGATGTGTAAAAACAGATTGATTTTGGCCGGGGCTGGCAATACTAGTTTGTGCTTTGGTGCTGTGGCCGATGCCTTTGGTGTGGTATTAGTCGTCACGATTGAATTCCCAATCAAAAATGGTGATGATGATGTTGATATCATTGCCTGAAAGGCGAATCTTTTTCGGCAGTTGAATAGGCTGTGCTGTGGCGCTGGCGCGTACATCCATATAACCGAGATAATCAATGACCCAGGGTTGGAAATTACCATCGAGCAAACGAATTTGTTGTAGCCGATTAAATTCATCCCAGACCTGTTGTTGAGCGTTGTCTTTGGTGTGCTTGGCGTTACCTTTACTTTGACTTTGGCTTTGGCTTTGGCTTTGACTTTGGCTTAGCGCGCCTTTCATCCAATAGGGCAATTGTGTCACCGGTAAAGTCAGGCCAGTGGTGCGTTTTAATAGTCGTTGCGGGTCATTAGAGGTCACTGTTTTACCGTCGGTTTGTATCGTGGCTGAATGTTGGTCGTTGATCATTTTCAGCACCGATATGCCCAAAAAGGTGGTTAAGCGGATATCTGAGCGGTCTGAATCTTGTGTCCAATTGAGGCTGACCGATTTTTTTTGTTTAGGGCTTTTGAACACCAATTTGCCTTTCACCCGCCAATATTGCAGCTTGGCTAGCTCGGCTTGACGACTCGCTTGGGATTGATTGACCGTCGGTTGTGATGATTGTCGGGGTACTTGTTGGCAACCCTGAATCGTCAGAATCAGCAAAGCGGCGATAAAAAATGACCATAATCGGTTTAATCGTGGTAATTGTGGTGCCCAAGTTGGCTTTTTAGTGGTTTTATCCAAAGAATGTTTCTCATTATCTTTTTTTATCGGGTGATTTCTCGTAAAATTCAGCGTCTTGATCACAACGAACCCATTTGAATGACCATAATTGCTTTAGGTATCAACCATAATACTGCTCCTGTTGAATTACGGGAACGGGTGGCGTTTGCCCCAGAACTACTGGTTAATGCATTACAGCAACTGACTGTGGACCTGAAATTAAATGATACGGTGATTTTATCGACCTGCAACCGCACCGAGATTTATTGTAGCGGCAAACGCGCAAACACCGAAGAGATTTTATCGTGGTTAAGCCGTTTTCATCAGGTGAGTCTGAGTCAGCTTGCCCCTTACGTTTATGATTATCAAGATCTTGACGCCTGTAAACATCTGATGCGGGTGGCCTCGGGACTGGATTCTCTAGTACTCGGTGAGCCGCAAATCCTTGGTCAAATCAAACAAGCTTATTCGCAGTCTAAAAACACCGATGCCATTTCATCTGACTTTGAACGTTTATTTCAGCATACTTTTTCGGTCGCCAAACAAGTGCGCACCGAAACTGAAATCGGCGCTAATGCGGTGTCGGTGGCCTATGCGGCGGTCAATTTGGCGAAGCATATTTTTGGTCAACTCAATGATGCCAAAGTGCTGTTGATTGGGGCCGGTGAAACCATTGAACTGGTCGCTCGTCACTTGGTTGAGCAGAGGGTCAATCAGATGACCGTGGCCAATCGAACGCGTTCTCGCGCACAAGCATTGGCAGATACCTTTGACGGCCAGGTGATTTCACTGGCACAAGTGCCTGAAAAATTGGCCGAGGCTGATATTGTGATCAGTTCAACCGCCAGTACCTTGCCCATTATTGGCAAGGGTGTGGTTGAAGCGGCGCTGAAAAAACGCCGTTATAATCCGATTTTTTTGGTCGATTTGGCGGTGCCCCGAGATATTGAGGGGCAGGTGAGCGAGATTGAAGATGCTTATTTGTATACCGTTGATGATTTGCAAATGATTGTTGGTGATAATATTGCCATTCGTACTCAAGCAGCCAAAGAGGCAGAAACCATTGTCTGCCAACAGGCTGAGGCTTTTTCTGAGGTATTGCGGTCGTTGAGTTCGGTGGATATTATTCGTCAGTATCGGGCGAATTGTGATGAGATTAAGCAAGAATTGCTGGCAAAAGCGAAAATTCAGTATGCAAACGGCAAAGAACCTGAGAAAATCCTTGAAGAAATGGCGTATAAGTTGACCAACCGATTAATGCATTCACCCACTAACGCATTAAAAACAGCGGCAAAAAACGGTGAGTCAGAGCAATTGGATTTAATCAAAAACGTGCTTGGCATTTGAATCGCCCCGAATAATCATAGAACTGTAACTATTCAGCGCAATCATCTTTCGCACCATAACGGCGTTATTTTCGTACTCAAACAGTTACATATGGCTTATATGCGCCTATTTTCCGTGCGAAAATGCCTTGTTCTGAAGCGAAATCTAATCACGCTGAACAGTTACATAGAACTTAATATTTAATCAACACTTAACATTAACAGTGTCCCTGGAAATTAATAAATGAATAAATCAGTTTACGCAAAATTAGAAGGTTTAATTGAGCGACATGAAGAGATCCAGGCATTGCTTAGCGATATCTCAGTGATCAGCGATCAAGATAGATTTAAGACTCTGTCTAAAGAATATTCCGAACTTGAAGAAGTTACATCAACTTTTAAAGACTACCAAGGTGCCGAAGACGATTTTGCGGCTGCCGAAGACATGTTAAAAGATGAAGATCCGGAAATGCGCGAAATGGCGCAAGAAGAATTCAAAGCAGCCAAAGCGGCTCGCGAAACACTAGACAAGGCACTTGAAGTGCTGATGCTGCCCAAAGATCCCAATGATACACGCAACTGTTATTTAGAAATTCGTGCCGGTGCCGGTGGTGATGAAGCCGCGATTTTTGCTGGTGACTTATTTCGGATGTATAGCCGTTATGCTGAAACCAAAAAATGGAAAACCTCGGTGGTCAGTGCCAACGAAGGCGATCATGGTGGTTATAAAGAAATCGTGGTGTACATTTCTGGTGAAGCGATTTATGGTCAATTGAAGTTTGAATCTGGTGGTCATCGGGTGCAAAGAGTACCAGAGACAGAATCGCAAGGGCGGGTACATACCTCTGCTTGTACGGTGGCTATTTTACCCGAAATTCCTGAGGCAGAAGCGGTGACCATTAACCCGGGAGATTTACGGGTGGATACTTTCAGGGCATCTGGTGCAGGTGGCCAGCACGTTAATAAAACCGATTCTGCCATTCGTCTGACTCATTTACCGTCGGGTATTGTGGTGGAATGCCAAGAAGAGCGCTCACAGCATAAAAACCGCGCGAAAGCGATGTCGATGTTGGCGTCAAGAATTCAAGCGGTTATCGATGAAAAAAGACGACTGGAAGAAGAAAGCACCCGTCGTTCTTTGGTCGGCAGTGGTGATCGTTCAGAGCGGATCAGAACCTACAATTACTCGCAGGGGCGTTTATCTGATCACCGCATCAACCTGACCTTGTATAAGCTCAATGAAGTGATGGAAGGGGACTTGGATTGCGTGATCACCCCGCTGACCGTTGAACATCAGGCT